>JAILCM010000199.1 GCA_024680155.1 Treponema sp. | reverse complement strand
AAGGGAATCGGCGCCGATTTCTTTACGGATTTCTTCGAGTTCATGGTTGCTGGAAATAAGTTCACCTTTGCTTGGTGTGTCTATTCCTAAGTGGCACGGGAATTTTACTGGTGGGGAACTTACTCTAAAATGAACTTCTTTAGCTCCGGCTCGGCGTAAAATTTGTACTAACCGTCGGCTGGTGGTTCCGCGGACTATTGAATCATCTATTACGATAACACGTTTTCCTTGTAAATCGCTGGAAATGGCATTTAGTTTTACAAAAACCATATTTTCGCGTTCGGCTTGTGTTGGGGCAATAAAAGTTCGGCCGATGTATTTATTTTTTAAGATTCCTGCAACATAAGGAATTCCGCTCGCTTTTGAATAACCGATTGCAGCTCCAATTCCGCTGTCTGGAACTCCAATTACAACATCGGCCTGGATTTTACTTTCGTGTGCAAGCATTTCCCCCATTTTGTAACGGGCTTCCTGTACTGGAATTCCATCAATTACGCTGTCTGGACGGGCAAAATAAACGTACTCAAAAATGCAGGTCTGTTTTTTAGGACTTGCAAACTGAATAGAACGCAAGCCATTTTTATCTATGATTACAATTTCACCAGGAGCAACATCTCGTACGAATGTTCCGTTTACTGCATCTATTGCACAGGATTCGGAAGTGACGATGTAGGAAGTCTGGGGGGCGTTGCGGGGGGCGCAAGTTTCTTCGCTATTATTGTTTGTCTGTTCTGATAAACTATGAGGATTTGATTCTCCCCCGCTCAGGGGGTAGGACGCAACGGAGTGCGGCCGCAGGGGGGGACGCCCCCCACCTATTTCTCCAATACAGAGCGGACGGATTCCATTTGAATCGCGAACGGCAATAAGACAGTCGGGGGTCATAATACAAAGCGCAAACGAACCTTTTATATCTTTAACGGCTTCTACAATTGCCTGAATAAAGATTTCTTTTGTAACTTCATCTGCGGTCTGGCTTTTTTGACCAGGTTCCTGCGGCTGCGGCTTATTTCCACTGCCAGGTTTTCCGCCTTTTTCTATAAACTTACGGACTATGAGCTTTAAAATAACTTCGCTATCACTTGAAGAACTAAACGTACTGCCTGAATCTTCCAAAAGAGAGCGCAATTCTGAATGGTTTACAAGCTGTCCGTTGTGGGCAAGAGCGATTGCACCAAATTTATATGTGTTCAAAAACGGCTGGGCATTTTCTATTGTTCTTCCACCTGCGGTTGCGTAACGAACATGGCCAACTGCAATATTTCCCTGCAATGATTCAAAATGTTCACTTTTAAATACATCGCTTACAAGCCCCATTCCTTTATGAAGCTTAATTTTGGAATCGGATTCATCGCATACTGCAATTCCCGCGCTTTCCTGTCCACGATGCTGCAAACTGATTAACGCAAAATACGTAAGATTTGCTGCATTTTGAGCACCGTAGATTCCTACAACTCCACATTCATCACGAAAGCCCATTTAGTTTGCCTCTTTTAAAAGAAACGAATCAATTTGACGTGCACATTCACGGCCTTCGGCAATTGCCCATACTACGAGAGATTGTCCGCGATGCATGTCGCCTGCTGTAAAGATTTTTGAAACTGATGTTGCGTAGCCGTTTGGACTTGCAAGGTCTGGAGTCTGTTCGCCCTGAGTAACAACGGTTCCGCGAGGACCAAGTTCTGTTCCAAAGGCTTGTGCGGTATATTCTTCGCAACCGGTAAATCCTGCGGCAACAAGAAGAAGGTCGCAAGGAAGAGTTTTTTCTGTACTTGGACGTTCTACCAACTGACGTTTACCGTCTATGTTCTGGAATTCAACTTCTACAGTTTGAACTGCTGTAATATGACCGTTTTCGCTGATTACTTCTTTTACTGTTGTTTCATAAACGCGTGGATCGTGGCCAAATTTTGCAATACTTTCTTCGGCACCGTAATCAACTTTTAAAGTTCTAGGCCACTGCGGCCAAGGATTATTTTCTGCTCGGTCTACCGGTGGACAAGGCATCATTTCTATTTGAGTAACAACGGTTGCTCCAAGACGGATTGCAGAACCACAGCAGTCATTTCCAGTATCGCCGCCACCAACAATTATTACATTTTTTCCTTCAACTTCGATTCCAAAATCCTGAACGAGCATCTGGTCAATCTGTTTATTAGCTGGTTCAATTCCTATTTTTTCGAGCGCATTGTTTGTAGCGACAACACTTTTTGTAACGGCTGTAAGGAAATCTACGGCAAACATTACTCCACCGGCAGCCCCTTTGTTAGCTGTGTTTATTTTTTCTATACCGGCAGAAGAAAGTGAACGGGCTTTTTTTGCACCACAACACAAAGCAACTGCGTCAAAATCCTGTAAAATCTGTGAAGCAGAAAAATCGTGTCCTACATCTGCATTAAAAATGAATTCAACACCTTCGGCCTTCATAAGCTCAATTCTGCGTTCTACAAATTTTTTATCGAGCTTCATATTCGGAATTCCGTACATCAAAAGTCCGCCAGCTTTGTCTTCGCGTTCAAAAACTGTAACATTGTGACCACGTCGGTTCAACCAATCTGCAACGGCAAGCCCGCTAGGACCTGAACCAATTACAGCAACCTTTTTTCCACTGCGATTTGCAGGAATTTCTGGCTTCATGTATCCGCTTTCAAAAGCTCGCTCGATTATAAAAAGCTCGTTATCGTGAACTGTAACGGCTCCCTGCCCCACAACCGGACTTCCACAGTTACAGGCTTTTTCGCAAAGTGCCGGACAAACACGTCCTGTAAATTCCGGGAAGCTTGAAGTTTTTAGAAGTCTCCACGCTGCCATATCATACTGGGCATTAAAAAGAGCATCGTTCCATTCTGGAATATAATTGTGAAGCGGACAACCGGTAACCATGCCACCAAGTTTAATTGCGCTCTGACACATTGGAACTCCGCAATTCATACAACGTGCGGCCTGTTCGCGACGGGCTTTTTCGTCTAGTTTTGGATGAAATTCCTTGAAATTTTTAATGCGTTCCATTGGCGGAATGTTTCCATTTTCGGTTCGAGCGTAATCTAAGAAGCCTGTTGGTTTTGCCATTTTGCACCTCACAATTTACTGCCACCCAGATTCTATAAAATTGAGGACTGGATGAAAAAAAGTTTCGATAAAAACAAAAAGGCCGTAGACACAACTTCGTATTAAAACGAAATTATATCT
>JAILCM010000187.1 GCA_024680155.1 Treponema sp. | reverse complement strand
CAGTCGGTTGTGATAAAGCTGAGCATAGTTCCCATGTTGATGTGAATCATTCCAGAGCCTTTGCACATTGTTCCCATGCGGCAGGTTTTTCCACCAATTTCAAACTCAACGGCACACTCCTTGTAATGGGTATCTGTTGTCATGATTGCAATACGAGCTTCTTCGTGACCTTTTTTGCTTAATCCTGCTTTGAGCGTGTCTATATTTTTTTCAACTTTTGTTATATCAAACTGAGCGCCAATTACGCCGGTTGAATAAACAATTACATCTTCAGTTTTAATTCCAAGTGCACCAGCCGCAGCCTTTGCCATTCTAAGTGCATTTTCCGATCCCTGAGCACCTGTACAAGTATTTGCATTTCCGCTTATTTCAATTGCAGCCTGAGCTTTTCCATCAGCAAGATGTTTTTTAGAAATTTTTACACTTTCTGACTGAACTCTGTTTTGTGTAAAAACTCCTGCAGCATTGCAAGGAACTTCTGAATAAACAAGGGCAAAGTCATTTATTTTGCGGCTTTCTTTAATTCCAACTCTCATTCCGTTTGCAGTGAATCCCTGTGGTGCGCAAACTCCGCCATCTATAAATTTAATTTCGCTCATATAGACCTCATAATAATTGGATGCATATTTATGCATAAGTAATGTATATTTATACGATGTATAAATATAACACATAAGAGGCAGAAATATCAAGATTCAAAATACTTTACTGTTATTTCAAGACAACTGTAATAATTAAAAAGAATGAATAAAAGTGTACTAAGTTTTACTGTTGAAATTTAGTATTTTCTGCCCTAATTTTTAGTTATGAAAACATATACAATTCAAACTTTTATTTTACTTTTTATTTCTCTTTGTTTTTCTTTTTTTGCCTGTAAATCTTCCCCTGATGTAAAAACAGAAGAAGGTCTGGCTCCTCTAAATATTCAGGAACCTCTTAAACTTACTCCTTATCAGACTGAATTTACAGGCGATGGAACTTTTCACGATGCTGCTTTTATTGCAAAAGACATGAAGCTTGGATTAAACATTGGTAACACAATGGAAGCCTACGAAGCGACTAACTGCGAAAAAATTACCTATACCTGGATTCCCCTTGTAGGAAAAAATACTCCATCAGATTACGAAACATGCTGGGGGTCACCGATTATTACTCAGCAAATGGTAGACGGTATAAAAGCTTGTGGTTTTAATACAGTACGCATTCCTGTTTTCTGGGGAAATATGATGAAAAATGATGGTACCTGGACTATAAATTCTGATTATTTATGCAGGGTTCGCGAAATTGTAGATTATTGTCTTAAAGATGACTTGTATGCAGTTGTTAATATCCATCATTTTGACGAATTTATTATACGCAGATACAATGTAGATGACTGTGCAAAGATTTTTACAAATTTATGGACACAAATTGCATCGTATTTCCAGAATTATTCCGAAAAACTGATTTTTGAAGGCTTTAATGAGTATCTTGGAGGAAATCAGTTTGACAGCAATGGAATTTTGCGTGAACCGTCCCCGGATGATGCATTTAATCTTACCAATAATATGAACAAGGCTTTTGTAAATGCTGTTCGTTCTACAGAAGGCAACAACAGCAGGCGTGTGCTTATTATAAGCGGCTACACTACAAATATAGATAAAACTACTTCAGGCAAATTTATTGTTCCAGAAGATAGTGAAGAAAATAAACTGATGGTTTCTATTCATTATGTTGATAATCTGATGTACTGGATAAATCAGATTGGCGGTCAGGCATGGGTAAATTATATAGAAGATCAGTGTTCACGCCTTGATAAAGCCTTTACTGCAAAGGGAATCCCGGTTTTTCTTGGCGAAACTTCAGCCGGTTATCCTGCAGAACGTATTACAGGAAAATTATATACAGAATCTCACGCTTGTCTTGAATATGTTCTGAATAAACTTTTTGACCACGGCTTTGTTCCGGTCATCTGGGATACCGAAAGTGATCACAGCTTTTATTTTAGAAGTGAATGCCGCATCCGGGACGAAAATAACAAAAATGTGGTGGAAAAAGTTGCTGCAAAAATGAATGAGCTTAAATAAGTTTTGGAGCAGCCTGTTTTTCGGCAGAGAATCCTAACTGCCCCGAATGTCCGCCTTTTGGTAAACCGCGTGCTTCGGGGTTCGGTTCCCTCCGTGCTACGCACCGCTTCGCGCCCTACGCATACGGGCTAGGCTGGTACGCAGCATTTTTTTAGAAAAAATCTATTTCAAAAATGTCCAGCACTCTCTTTTGCCGTTTGGATTAACATTTTCCAATTTGAACAAATCAGGAAGATTTACAAAAGTGTAGCCCTGTTCTTTCATCATCGGGATGAATTTTTCTACGGCTTCGTAAGTTGCAGTATTTCCTTCTGTAACGTGGAGAAGGAAAATTGTTCCGTCTTTTGTGCCTTCAATCATCATTTTAAGACGTTCTTCTGCAGGAAAATCTGGCTCCCAGTCGCGGCAGCCGTGTCCGCAGATAAATGCGAGTGGAATATCGTCAAACATTTTGTCGCTTACAGAAATATATGGCGGGCGGAAGAATTGTGGACGATCGCCTGTAATTTCGAAAATTGCATCATCACATTTTTTGAATTCTTCTTTGATTGCTTCGTCTTCCATTTCTGCCATTGCAGGGTGGGTCCAGGAATGATTCTGAATATCGCAGCCCATTTTTACCGCGCGTTCAATTACTTTGCGGTTTTCTGGTGTGATTTTATTCCCGATTAAAAAGAAACTTGCCGGAACATTATTTTTTTCCAGCAAATCAAGCATGTTGTTCATTGTGTTGTCGCCAGCTGGATTTGGACCGTCATCAAAACTTAAGCAAAGGTATTTCATTAGTAACTCCTCGTTTGTGGTGTTGCATGGATGCAACTTATAAATGAGTTTCTGCCAACGGCAGAAACTCGCAATGATAAAAAGTACATGGATGTACTTTTTATCATATTTCTCTTACGCCGTCGCCACTTGAACAGGCAAAAAATCC
>JAILCM010000185.1 GCA_024680155.1 Treponema sp. | reverse complement strand
TTCAAAAGTTCAAGAGCACCCTGTTTTTCCAAAGTTGGGTCGAACCATGTGTTTGTCCATACAACTTCTACAGTAGCATCTGGGTTTACAGATTTAACACCCTGAGTAAAACCGTTGATACCGCGGATACATTCAGGAATTGCAAATGCAGCTACATAACCGATTTTGTTAGTTTTTGTTTTAAGACCTGCAACAATACCAGCAAGGTAGCGAGCTTCGTAAACTTTACCAAAGTATGTAGACATGTTTGGTGCAGTTTTGTAACCAGAACAGTGTGCAAATTTGATGTTTGGATATTCTTCTGCAACTTTAAGAGTCCAGTCCATAAATCCAAAAGATGTTGTGTAAATTACGTTACAACCAGCATCAATCAAATCGCGGATTGCTTTTTCGCAGTCAGCATTTTCTGGAACATTTTCTTTGTACATTGTCTGTTTGTTCAAATCAATTCCAAGTTCAGCTAATGCAAGACGACCTTTATCCTGAGCCTGTGTGTAGCCCTGATCATTGATTGTACCAATGTAGACAAAACCAATTTTGATGTTGTCTTTTGTAATTTTTGTTTCTGCGGCCTGTTTTTTTGTACATCCAGTAAGGATGAGTGCAAGTGCAGCCATAGCAACTAAAGCTAATTTTTTCATATTTATACCTCTTAAAAATGAATGCAAATTAAAAGTTTTGTACAAAAGAGTGATTTCCATCTGATTAGACAATCTTTGTACAAAATGTTTATTTATTTGTGCTCGAATTCAATTCCGCCATCGTCAGTCATCTTTTTTACCATTGCAAGACTTTCAATACGGTAACCTTTACTGCGGAGATTTTTTCCACCATCCTGAAAGCTTTTTTCAATAGCAATACAAATTCCCTGAACTTTTGCTCCAGCTTGTTCAATAAGACTTATAAGACCTTCCAATGCTTTTCCGTTAGCAAGAAAATCATCAACAATAAGAATTTTATCGTCCGGCTGAATAAACTTTTTAGAAACTACCACATTATAGTTTTGACCGTGAGTAAATGAATAAATTGTAGTTGAATAAACATCTTCGTTTACATTGCTGCTCTGATGCTTTTTTGCAAAAACAAGAGGAACTCCAAGTTTGCTCGCAACCGGGTACGCAACAGCAATTCCACTAGATTCAATTGTAAGGATTTTTGTAACAGGAACGTCTTTGTAGAGGCGCAGGAATTCATCTGCCATCTGATTAAGCAGCTTTGTGTCTACCTGATGATTCAAGAATCCGCTGACTTTAAGAATGTTTCCGGGAAGAACTTCCCCATCCGTTTTAATACGATTTTCAAGTAATTCCATAGCATATATTATATGAAAAAAAGCATGATTTCAAGATGTATAATTTTAGACATGGCTTCCTCTCGCCCATAATCCCAGAAAAATTTGCAAAATTATTGTAAAAATGATATTTTTTGAACGTGTATTTCAATGGAATCAGGTCAAAAGCCTGAGCTGAATGCGCAACGGTAGAAAAATTACCGCAGTTTTTTAGGAAGCTGCAATACGGCAGTTCTACTACAATCACTGAAAAGCCTGCTTTTTGGGAAGATTTGAACCGCCGCCACAGAATAGATTTTCGGGTTTGCCTTGGAAATCTTTGTGGGATTTTTGAGTCCGGAAACTTTGGTACACGCTGGAAGGTTTTGCAAAATGCAAGCTTAATTCCACGCTTTTCCGTATGGAAGGCGAACTCTTTATTCTTAGGAATTGCGCAAGTTCGATTCCTGGAGCAATTTATGAAAAATTCAATTTTTTCTCGTCGCGCAGGGCTGATTTTAGCAGCTTTGTTTGTAGTTAGTTTTGCATTCTTTGGATGTAAACCTGATGCACCTGTAAACACATTACCAGCTGGTATTGTTGAACTTTCTGAAAATGATACTTTGGTTGGAAAGTGGGTAGCTTCTGAATATGAAAGCTATGAAATTACTGCTACAACCTTTAAAAGCGGTTATGAAGGAAACAACCTTGTAGTTGGCTACACAAATGATGCCAAAACTGAAGGTTACATCTACATTAAATATACAAAAGCTATTGAATCAACAACTACAGAACCAACAGGTGATGACAAAGCTACTTGGACAGATTGGGGAAATAACTATTGGTCACGTTATTCTACAACTGCCCCAGATGCAGGCAAATGGTACGCAATTGCATTCAAAGACCTTACCGCAACAACAATTCAGATTTCTGGTGCATATGGAACTAAATCTTCTACAGCAACTTTGGAAGAAGCCATTGCAGAATTTACAATTGAAAACAAATATTTTGGCATGTACAGTGCTTGTACAAAACAATAATTAAGGTGGGGGAAATTATAGGATTGTACAAATCCCCTGCGGCGCACCGTCCGTAGGTAAGTGGCGGAACACCGGTTCTACCCATGCACGTCCATTTTGGATGAAAAAACGCCCGGTCTTAGTCTCCGCTGCTCCAAAAAAGGAAAAAAAATGAAAATCGCCAGCCCTAACAACAAGCTTCCCCTCATCGCCATCTTCTTCCTGCTACAACCTCTCTACGCGCAAGAAATCCTGCTTCCTTCAATTACAACTTACATTGACGACACGGTGGTTGAACAGAAAACGGTAATTACGGCGGACGAAATTCAAGAAAAACACGTTGATTCGCTGACGGGACTTTTGCAATCGGAAGGGATTCAAATTTTGGCGTATGGGGCGTATGGGCTGCAGCAGGCTCCGAGTATCCGCGGATTTACGGATGAAACGGTTCGCGTGGTGATTGACGGTGTTTGTGTGAATAATGCGCAGTATGGAACTTTTGATTTTTCTTCTATAAATATTGCGGATATTGAAAAAATTGAAATTGTTCGCGGCGGTTTTACGGAAGGTGTTTGTGATGAAGGAGCTGTTGGCGGTGTAATTTATATCACTACTAGAAAGCAGCAGTTTGGAACTCATTTTAATTCGGACAGTCAGATTAAGACTTTTTTTAATGCAAATATGCCTTTTGATACTTTTTCGCAGAATCTTGGATTTTCGTCTTCGGTGGGAAAAAGCAGTTTTTTTAAGGCTGGGGCAAAGGGCGTTTGGGCGAATAATCGTTCTTTGTTTGAAAATTATCGTGGCTTACGTTTGGAACGGCAGAATTCTGAAGTAAAAGATGCGAACGCTAATATTCAGTTTTTGCATTATTTTGGAAACGGAAATTATTTTAATGTGAGCGATTTGTTTTACATTGGAAATAAAAATGTTCCGGGCGTGGAAAATGCGGCTTACAGCGGTGTTCAGGATGATTTGAGCAACAAGGCAATTTTT
>JAILCM010000053.1 GCA_024680155.1 Treponema sp. | reverse complement strand
TTTCAAAGAAAGCCGAAGAAATTACCCTTTTGGATGTCTACAAGGCAGTGAGCGAAGAAAAGGAGAGCGAGCGTTCTGTTTTTAATTTTCATGTAAATCCTAATCCAAAATGTCCCGTTGGCAGCAAAATCCATGCAGTTCTAGACCATCCATTAGATAATGCCCAAAAGGCTTTGGAAGAAGAATTGAAAAAAACAACCATTAAGGATTTGATGGGAAAGCTATAATCTAGTGCCCAATCATCGTATTTGCCCGGTATTCTGCATTCAGCTGGGCAATTTCTTTCTTACCGTCTATGTACTGCTGATAGTCAATTTCCATGCCACCACAGGCACAGCACATGGAGCAATCGCTTCCGCAGCCAAGAGCATCAGCAACAATTTTTTCTCGTTCTTCCTTTGTTGTGTCTTTTATCAAAATACTTTTCATTGACTCTCTGCCCCCTTATCAGTATTATATCCCTATCTGTTTTATAGGTAAATATCTGGAGGCCTACTATGAAAACCATCGAAACTAAATCAGCACCGGCAGCAATTGGCCCTTACTCACAGGCAATTCTTGCAAACGGATTTTTATATACTTCAGGACAGATTCCTTTGAATCCTGAAACTGGCGCAATAGAAGGTCAGACTATCGAAGCTCAGGCAGAACAGGCAATCAAAAATCTTGGTGAAATCTTGAAGGCAGCAGGAAGCGACTTTTCAAAGGTCGTAAAGACAACCTGCTTCCTCGCCCACATTTCAGACTTTGCAGCTTTTAATGCAGTATACGAAAAGTACTTTGTGTCAAAGCCTGCCCGCAGCTGTTTTGAAGTAGCAGCCCTCCCAAAAGGCGCACTTGTTGAAATTGAAGCCGTAGCTGTTGTAGAGTAAATAAGGTTGGTAGATATATGATAAATGAAAAAGTTTTAGAATTCCTCAAGCAGAAGGGATACGCAGACAGACTTACTGAGCACAAAGACACAATCGATACAGTAGAACACGCAGCCCAGCAGATTGGCTGTTCCGAAGCCGAGATTGCAAAAACGCTTTCATTTATCGTAGAAGAAAAACCTGTCATCGTAGTTATGGCAGGAGACGGCCGTGTAAACTCATCAAAGTTCAAGGCTCTATTTCATACAAAACCAAGCATGATTTCCCGCGACCAGGTCGAAGCAATCACAGGCTTTGCTCCCGGCGGGGTCTGCCCCTTCAACGTTCCAAAAGAAATCCCCATATGGCTCGATGTATCAATGAAGCGATTTGAATACATTCACCCGGCAGGCGGAAACTCTTTTACTTCGGTAAAGCTCACTCCGTCAGAACTGGAAGAAGTATCAGGAGCTGTAGGCTGGTGTGATGTCTGCAAGGGCTGGGAAGATTAGTTCCTGACTCCCTCGTATTACATCTATAAAGATAATTTTTTCTGCTTTTGTGTTATATTAAGCTTATGGAAAAAGAAACAGACGAACGTTTAACCGCGATTGAAATGAAGCTTGCCTACATGGAAGACTTTGTAAACCAGATTCAAAATGTTGCAGTTGAACAGGCTAAAACTATTGATAAACTTCAGAAAGAAGTAAAATTAATGTCGGACAGAATCCGGGAAATTTCGAATAATTTTGAAGGAGATATTCCAAACAGAAAACCACCTCATTACTAGGGTTTTGTATTAGAAAAGTTCCCCTTTGCCCGACTCTCCCACAATCCAGCTTTTCTGTATAGAATTGAAAATTTTATCATCGCTTTTCAGTTCTCCAATTAAAAGCGGAGACGCCGGATTGTGATTTTTCATATTTTCCAGAACAAGGCGGGAATCTGCATTTGCATAGCAGTAACGGCACAAATGACCACAGGAATTGTAGGCACCTATATCACCATTTAAAAAACATGCACATTCTTTTCTTGCAGCATTCTTTTTTGGGATTTTAAGCTTTTTTCCGATGGCATTTTCCAGAACAGCAACTGTCTGACAACCGGAACAATCCGCACCAAACTGAGCAAGTTCATTTCCTTCTGCACAAGGGCGCAGTGTCATTCCGTATTTTGCAGCAATTTCAACAAAGGCTTTTCCAAGAGTCAGCCGTTCAGTTTTTGTTACCTCGCGGGCTTGTGGAAAATTACGCCTTACCTTTGGAAACAAATCAATAAAACTGATTACAGCAGTTTTCGTCGCACCGTGAAGCCTGCGGGCAATATTTTCAAAGGCTTTAAGATGATAAGGAACAGAATATTTTTCTGAAATAAAAACAGGATCATAGCGCCAGCCGACCTTTTCTGCTCCCAGTCGTTTTCCAAGCTCTACGATGGCGTCTGCAATCGCTGCCTTTTCTGGCACATTAGGTTCAATTTCCTTGCCATATGGCGTGAGCGAAACATACCACCACTGATTGTATTTTGCCAGTTCATCCCAAAGCTTTTGGTTTTTCAAAAACGGCAGAGGATTTTTTGTACAAAAAGTAATCAAATCAACAATCTGAGGATTCAGCTCATATCTCGAAACAGAAGAAGGATAAAATGGATTTCTTACCATTACATAACCTTCTTTAAGCCGGTTATAAAACCATTGCGAATAAAAAGCTGGAATATCTGTTCTCTGTCCTGTCTGAATTATCATTTATTCTTTCCAAAATCAAAAATACAATCCCGAACTATGATTATTCAGTAAATCGCAGATTAATGCTACAATTCATTCAAAGGAATTACTATGGAAATCAGCAAAAAAGATATGAAGGTCCTGCTCAAGTCGCAGCAGGGAGAGCTGGATGCCGTCCTTATGTACAACGCACTGTCCAAAGTTGCCAAAATCCAGAAAGACAAAGACACCTTCCGCCAACTTGCACAGGAAGAAGGTCATCATGCATCAGTTTTTCATAAGTTGACACAAACAGGACTTACTCCAAATCACACAAAAGAAATCCTTCTTCCAATTCTCTATAGGATTTTCCCAAGATGGATTTTATATCCCGCAATTGCCCAGGGCGAATATGCTGCCGTAAAAACCTATTTACCGGTTGCACAAAAGTTCCCTGAAGTTGAAAGTGTCAGAAATGATGAAAAACGCCACGGAGATATGGTTAAAAGACTTATAAAATAGGAGAAACAAATGCTGTCTTTTGAAAGTGATTATATTGAAGGTGCACATCCAAAGATTCTGGAGGCACTGGCAAAAACAAATATGGAAAGCCTTTCTGGCTATGGAGTCGACGAATATACAAAAATTGCTAAAGAGAAAATTGCTGCTGCCTGCGCTTTGCCGGATGCTCAGATTGCTTTTTTGACAGGCGGCACACAGACTAATCAGATTGTAATCGATACTATGCTTCATCAGTATGAAGGTGTAATTGCGGCACAAAGCGGACACGTAAGCGTTCACGAAGCAGGTGCTATTGAATTTACCGGCAGAAAAGTTCTGACTCTCCCCTCTCACAATGGAAAAATAAATGCCACCGAGCTTGAGTCTTATATTTCTGATTTTTACAACGATGGAAATCATGAGCATATGGTTTTTCCTGGAATGGTATACATTTCTCACCCAACAGAATACGGAACCTTGTACTCAAAAAATGAAATGGCAGAAATTTCTAAAGTCTGTCGCAAACATAAAATCCCGCTTTTTCTTGACGGGGCACGCCTGGGGTACGGCTTGATGAGCAATCAATCTGATTTGACGCTCCCTGACATTGCAGAGCTTTGTGATGTATTTTATATTGGCGGAACAAAGGTCGGTGCCTTGTGTGGAGAAGCCGTTGTCTTCACAAAGAAAAATATGCCTCTGCATTTTGATCATCTGGTTAAAAAACACGGTGCGCTTTTAGCAAAAGGACGACTTTTAGCAATTCAGTTCGATACCCTTTTTACTGATGATTTGTATTTTAAAATCAGCCGAAATGCAATTGACCGTGCAGAAGAACTAAAAACTCTGTTTACCAAAAAAAATTATAAGTTTTTTATGGATTCTCCTACAAACCAGCAGTTTGTAATTCTTGAAAACAGCAAACTTAAAGAACTTCAGAAAAACGTAAAATTCTCTTTCTGGGAAAAATATGATGAAACTCACACTGTCGTAAGATTTGCAACCAGCTGGGCAACCACCCCAGAAAAGATTTCAGAACTGGAAAAGTTCTTATAAAGATTACACGACATTTACTTTATTCAGTAATCTCAATCTGGTTACCTTCAACAGCCACAATGCAGCTTTCGTAATAACCATCGCCGGTTGTTCGAGGGCCGCTTACAACTTCATAGCCGTCAGCCTTAAGTGTTGCTGTTAAAAAATCAACTTTTTCTTTGCTGCCAACACTAAAAGCAACATGTGCGTAGCCTGTCCGGCTCAAATGTTTTTCGTCATCTTTCAAGTCAGGTTTTGTCATAACTTCTAATCTGGCACCATCTTCAAAAGAGATAAAATATGAACGAAAATCTGTTTTTGGATTGTGATAACCGTTATTTGAAGTTCCACCCAGATATTTTACAAAAAAATCTCTGGCTTTTTCTAAATCATTTACATAAAGTGCAATATGCTCAATTTTCATGTCCGAATCCTTTAAATGCAAATATAATTCATCATACATTTTTTACAGAAGCTAACGCAAGTATTCCTTGATTTACTCTTCCATGCACCGGTAGCTTTACTTGTTTGTGCTGATAAATCAAAAGCCTGGAAACGCCCTTTTGACGGTCATCAGACAACTGATATCGATGCTTCAATCGTAACTGATCATATGATGCTCAGCGCCGCTGATAACGGACCTGGTTCTGTATGGATCTGCTACTTTAAACCTGATGTAATCAAAGAAGAATTCAACCTTCCAGATAATCTTGTACCTGTAAATATTCTTGCACTCGGCTATACAGAAGAAACTGCTGACACAAACCGCCATGCTACAGCAAGAATTCCAATGAATGAGCTGGTTTGTTATTTGTAACTAAGTTTTCTTATTCTCATTTCCAGATTCCTGTTCGTAAGATTGGTATAAATGCATAGATTTCTTCTATTTATTTGACCTGTCAGACGAGCAGGAATCGCACAGCGGATTTTCTACAAAAATTATATAGCTTCGCCCTTAAGCATCTTTTTATTTTCATACATTTTCTTGTCGGCGCGCGAAAATACCGGCTCAACAGAAGCATCATTATTGTATCTTGCCATTCCACAAGCAATTATAATGCCACCATCTTTCTTAGCTTTAGTATTATGATCAGCAAAAGAATTCAACAACTCTTCAATATGTTCATAATCTTCGCCAAAAGAAACAGCCACAAATTCATCACCACCAATGCGGAAAACAGGACTATGCTTAAACTTATTACAAATCAGTTTACAGGCATCACAAATATAGGCATCTCCTGTCTGATGCCCCTTGATATCATTTATCTTTTTTAGATCATTAAGATCAAATACGGTAATTAAAAAATCCTCGCAGGAATTACTTTTTATCTTACTGTTTATTTTTTTCTGCAATTCATTATAAGCAAGCTTGTTTTCTAACACCTGTAAGAGCATCAAAGTTTGCTTTTGTATTTGCAGTAGCAAGTCGTTCGTCATACTCTTTCTTAATGAGCATTGCATCTGTAACATCCTGGCAAAGCCCCAGAAGACAATCTCTTCCCGTAGTATCAGTGAATTTCAGCTTGGTGGTCTGGAACCTGCGTGGATTTCCAGCAGCATCAGGAACATCTTCATAAAAAATATAAGGGTTATCCATAGCCAATGCTTTTCTGTCATCTTCTATAAAATGATTTGCTGTGGCTTCGTCAAATATTTCAAAATCAGTCAGCCCAACTACACTCTCTGGATTTTCTTTATGGGCATAGTCGGCAAATGCCTGATTGCACGCAATATATTTTCTTGTTTGAATATCCTTTGAAAAACTCATTGCCGGCATATTTTCCAGAAGGGCATAAACAGATTCCTGAAGAGACAATAGTTTATGATAAACATCCGTAGTTTCATCCATATATGAGATATGAGCGAGAACCACATTATTTTCCATTTGTACAAATTTAACTACGGAACGGACAATTTTTGACACCTTGGTTTTTCGTGGGCGTGAACGATAGACAACATCATACTTGCCCTCTTCCGTCAGAAAACGCAGGATTTCATTCTTAATTCTTTTTACATCATCAGTATGAATGATTGAAAAACTATCCTCATTAAGTGCATCATAAGCCTGTTCAAGGTTTTCAAACTCAAACAGTTCACAAAAGCCTTTAGAAACCACAACGGGCAAAACTCCAGTTCCTGTATACTGAAAAATTACAATCGGAGGTTGTAAGTTTTCATAAGCGGTTTGAATATCCGCTGAAAAATGAAACAGTTTTCCCATGACTTTAATTTTACCATGCATTCTCTAAAACACAAATGATAAATACTTCTTCAATGGGTTAATCGTTTCTTTACTTCAATAAACTTTCTGGAACTACGTCTGCCATTACTTTGTAAGCCGCCTCGCTTGGATGCAGGTGATCTCCGCTGTCAAAACCGTCAGCAAAGGCTTCTGGCTTTTTAGGATTTCTGACAGCTTTATCAAAATCTACACAGCCGTCAAATTTATCACTTGTTCTAAGCCAGTCGTTGAATTCATTTCGCAAATCATTTCGGAATGGCTCATAGGTTCGCCAGCCAAAAATCGGAAGAAGAGTACCAGACCAGACTTTAACGCCAAGTTTACGCGCATGAGAAATATAAAAG
Organism: Treponema sp.; assembly: GCA_024680155.1. Taxonomy (GTDB): domain Bacteria; phylum Spirochaetota; class Spirochaetia; order Treponematales; family Treponemataceae; genus Treponema_D. The sequence continues at coordinate 1,997 of JAILCM010000053.1, read as the reverse complement.
TCTTCAACTCCCTTTTCCAGATCCATGGCTGTCGGCATATCAGACCACGGGCGAAACTTATTCACTTCCACTCCAACCGGATGGATAATATCATTAATTCCATGCTGAATTATCACAGCAGAAGCGCCGGCAACCTGCATTTCAATCGGAAAACGGGTTTCACCCTTCAAGCCATAAGCTGCATAAGTAATACAGTCATACTGACGTAAAATTCTTGTGCCGCAAACCGCACGGCGAATAATCGCAACATTATGAAAGCCCTTATCCCAGGCCTTCTGAGCAAGATAATCAGGCCACGACTGAGCAGTAATTGAATCACCATAGCAGACCAGTGCATGATTTTTTTCTTCGGTAAGAACATCAATTGTATTTAAAAAGTAAAACCAGTTTGTACTGCGGCTTAAATCATCGGGGAAAGTCTTCTGATTAGCAAAGTCCCCGTAAGCAAACGTGCCTTTTGAAAGCGGACCTGTCACCAGAGTTCCCGCATTCATCTGAGTAAAATCAGCAAAATACATCGAAACTTCAATCTGCTGGCCTGCATTCACAGAAAAATCAATTTCATCAGAAGTGATTTCCTTTCCAGCAGGAATATGAAGTTCCACCTCGCCATTCAGCGTGATTGCAACAGGTTTATAATCACAGTCTTTAAGAGCTACAAAAGCCTTTGTGATTTTTACCTCTTCAGTTCCCGTTAAATTTGAAAAATGAAAACAAAACTTACTTCCAGAAAAAACAACGCGAACAGGATAACGCAGGGTCAAATTCTTTGCATAAACAGCTTCTTTTTGATCTGTAATCGAAGTTGCATTTCCCCAGCACGCAACCCATTTTGTAAAAGATGAGTCAGACATTTTTTGCTCCAGTAGCACCTATTATATTAATTATCTTCTGAAACTCAACTGCACTCACCCATTCAGGTACGTCAATTTTGTTTATTTATACGACGCAGCAAATTCAGCAGCAGCACGCATGTCAGCAGCATCAGGCTTTCCTTTGTGAAGCATTTTGAATTCACCCTTACAGTGAAACTCCTTTTCATCCATTGGAATGCCTACTTTTTCAGCCTCGGCTTTTACCTTTTTGAATGTTGAATTCAAGAGTGCTGCCGAACCAAAATTGACAATCTTACCAACCTTATCTTTTGAAAGCGAAGCTACAAAATCGCGAACTTCCGGGTCAATATTAAATGCATAGTAAGAATTCCCAAGAAAAAGAATATCCACGTGTTCAGTTACTGGAGATGTAATTGGCAATGCCTCTACACCAAGTTCGTTTGCAATAGCTTCTGCAAGACGTTTTGTGTTTCCTGTTTTAGTGTAAAATCTAACTGCGTATTTCATAAAATATACCTCGCTATTTAGTATTTATTAAATATATATTGTATACAATATATATTGTCAAGTTTTATTTTCTTTTCACAAAAAAAATCATACTAAACCTCTGAATTAATCTTCAATTTCGTGCTAAAATGCCTCCAGCAAGGAAAACACTATGGCAAGTATTTTGATAAAAGATACAACTCGCGAACAGCGGGAACAGATTGTCCGCGAAGCATTAGGCGACGATTACGAAGTTGGCTGCGGATATGAATCTACAGGCATAAACTACGACCTTTACATCGAAGGCAAAAAAGAACTTCGCGAACTAAATATGGAAGCTAACTGCGGTTTTGAAGTAGCTCATCCAGAAGAAAGAAAATCCGGATGCAATTTTAATTGACAAAACTGTCATAAATCACCAGAATAGTTTCGATTTTTAAGGGGAGCTTGCGCAAAGCAGGCTGAGAGTAGACTGTTTGTCTTGACCCATAACCTGATTTGGATAATGCCAACGTAGGAATTTTATGAACAAAATACAAATTTTCAAAAGCAGCAAATTCTTTTCGCTTTCCCCAAAAATCAAGGACGAATTATGGTAACAGTAAATGGCAGTGACCTTGATATTGCGGGAAAAACCCTTTCTGAATATCTGGCCACCACAAATTACGACAGAAC
>JAILCM010000265.1 GCA_024680155.1 Treponema sp. | reverse complement strand
AAAGCATCTGGCTTGCAGGGCATACTCATTCAGTTCGTGCAAAAGATTTAGTCCAGGGTGACGGAAGAACAATTCATCTGAAATTGAATCCTGTTGGCTATCCTGACGAAGATACAGGAAATGCAGGAAGAATGGATGAGTTTTTTTTGGAGAAATAATATGAATCAGATTAATAGGGAAGAATTTTGTCAGGGATATTCGCCTGATAAGATTTTTGTTACAAGTGATTTGCATCTCTATCATACAAACATTATCAAATATTGCAATCGTCAATTTGAATATTCCCCAAAAGGATGCGCTCAGATGAATGAGTTCATTCTTAAAAAATTTGGTGAGCTTCCTGAAGATTGTTTAATCTGGAATCTAGGTGATGTCTTTCTGAATCTCAGAATTGAAGAATCCCGAATCATGAATGACATCATGAGAATGAAGAAAAACCGAAAAATGAATTTAATCCTCGGTAATCATGATTTTAGAGCAAGGAAGAAACCATTTTCAAATTATATAGACTATTTTGAGCATCTCGGATTTGACAAAGTTTATATGGGACCTTTAGAATTCGAGAATATTATTTTTTCGCACGAACCAGTATTTATTGATTCTGGAACTTCGCTTGTGAACATTCATGGTCATACTCACAATTCTATGGTAAGCGAAGATTATTTTCTTGGGGAGTACAACAAAAGTTTTCCAAAGAAAAAGATAAATCCGGCTCAGTACATAAATGTTTGTATGGATGCCAATCATTTTCGAATCATGACTTTTGAGGAAATACTGTCAAAAATTGAGAATTCGTAACAAAACCACTACAATAAAAAAATGAACCGACCAAAACTTCACGAATCCATTATCAATAAGGAAGACTGTCTTTTTCTTGATGTTGATGACGAGCGTTACCAGGAAAAAAATCGTGAAATTGCTCTTTCCCGGCTGGAAAACAGGATTGTCCAGGCTCTTGTTATTCCTAAAAAACGAATCAAAACAAAGCCAACTCGTGCCAGCAAAGAAAGAAAACTAAAATTGAAGAAAATCAGAAGTGAGATAAAGAAGAATAGAGGGAAGATTATATTACAATAAAAAATATAGATAATTAATCACCATCCAGTTTTTTAATATCCTGTTGTTCCAAAAAGAAATCCTTCACATTTAACGAAGAAATAACACCGTGACCCAACTCCTTTTCTAGGCTTTGCCGGGCAACAGCGGCAACACTTCCTCCGTCAAAAGCACATTGCATATTTTCTTCGTAAGTTTGAGGATTCTTTACATCGGTAATGCTGGATGCAGAAACTTCGGCAAGCATGTTCAAAACTATTTCTATATTTGACATATTGTCTTGTAGAGATTCTTTTTTCTACCCAAAATTGCGAACTTTATTGTACACTATCGGCAGAATGCCACTATTTTTGGTCTTATTTGTCTATCGAGGTTCAGTAAGCTTCAGGTTAAAACAAAAAACCACTCATTTCTGAGTGGTCTGTTATAGTAGGGGCAGGACTCGAACCTGCGGCCTCCGGGTTATGAGGGGACACAAAAGTGTCTCAGATAACCACATACTGTTTCATTTAGTCTTATTTATATAGAAGATAATAACACAAATTTCGTTAAAAGTCACAGTTTTTTTCAGTTAAAATCAGAATTTTATTGAATTCTGTATAAAAGTTCTGCATAAAAGCTTACAGGCCTCGGGTTTTGCCAAAAAGGAATGGTCTAGTGGTTATTGTTCAATTTTTATCCCAAAAAACACTAAAACCGCTCTCCGGGACAACCCCTCAAAATTCCCGGAGGCCGGAAGAAAAGTTTTATGCAGTTTTGCATTTAATGCTAAAATGTTGTTTCCTTGTCGTATCTTAAGTGATTTTACTTAAATTAAGAGAACGGAACTATAATAACTTTCCGTTTGTTATCTTTCATCATTGGAGATTAGATTTTTAGATGTTTCTTTAATCATCTCTTGTAATTCACTTGCAGGAAATTCATGCCATTTCATAATATCAAGTGGAATATCAGTAGGAACAAAATCTTTTACAATTATGTTATAAATATGCATTTTTCCGTTGATGTCAGCAAATACTGTATCAATATCATCAGTATAATAATGGATTTCAGATTTTTCCTTAACTGGTTTCAATCATTCCACCTCCAAAAAATAATTCCCAGAGAAGTATCTTCGTCATTAACGTTGTATGGTGAAGTTTTTAATAATTCTAAATCATTATCAGAAATCGATTCTTCCAATAAAACTTCTCCGAAATCAAAATTTGCATACCAAGGATAAATTAAGAAAGCTTTTTTTGCAGAAAATAATTTGCAATAAACATATTGTTGAAAAATATGTAGCTCAAAGAATGTCACATTTCTTTCCTAATAAAATATTTGCTCAGAAAGGTGCAAGGTTTTGGGAAACACGTTTGGCAATTCCTGATATTTTGTATAAAAAGAATAATAAAGAGAATATTATTTTTGATACAAAATGGAAGAAGCTTACAAACAAAACTGATATTTCTTCTGGAGATATCTTTCAGCAATATGTTTATTGTAAACTTTTTTCTGCAAAAAAAGCTTTCTTAATTTATCCTTGGTATGCAAATTTAGA
>JAILCM010000151.1 GCA_024680155.1 Treponema sp. | reverse complement strand
GTTCCTATTTTTGGATTTACACAAAATTTCTTTTTTACAGAAACTTGGTATGACCTTAATACAGGTAATACAATTTCAACAAAAGACATGAAGAAAATTCTTAATACGAATCCAAAATCTGCAAAACTCTTAAAAAAATCTCGAAATGATCTTTTATGGGGAATAACGCTTGCCATTCTAGGTTCAGCAAGTACTATTGCTATAAACCAATTTGACTTAGAAACAAAATGGAAAATAGTTGGTACTAGCAGTGGTTTTATGTTAATAGGAATGGGAGCTTTGTTTGCAGATTATAGCGTAGAAGATTATAAACAGGCTGTAAATATTTATAATCTAGAAACTCTTGGTTATGACTATCCGTAAATTTAACTAGGATTTTATATGAAAAAGTATCTGCAATTATTCCTCATAGCATTTTTTTCTTTTAATCTAACAAATCTTTTTTCCCAAGAGACGCAACTTTCTCCAGATTCCGAATACGCATCTCCACAACAAACCTACACTTTTTCAATTTTCGACGGAAGTTTAGATTCGTTTACAATGCGGCAGATGAATCAAAATTATTTTTCTATAAGCAGGATTGTAAACCGTGGTGTAGAAGAAATCTTGGGCAATAAAAATATTTGGGGCATAAAACTTTCGGATATTGTAAATTTTTCTTTGCCTGCAATAACAATGGCATTTACACACGAAGAAGGTCACCGTTCAATTCTTACTGCAAATGGGATTGGTTCAATTTCGCAACCATTTTTTAATTTGCATGGCACGGCTTATGTAAAAGGCGTTACAGATCAGGCCCTTATAAATTTCCGAGATTCAGATAAAGCATCTTTTGTGCGAATGTATACTGCCGGAATTGAAAGTGATTTTATGATGAATCGACATTCCGAACAATATGCCGCCTTTGGTTTGGATGATTATTCACGGATTTATCCTGACTATTTTTTTAGAACAATTTCGCTTTATTCGTATCAAGGAATTTCCAGTATTTTTTATTGTGCAGAAAAAGGCATGAGCTTTTATGAATGGCTTACAAAAACATTTTACTCTCTTGAAGAAGAATCTAACGAATATTTACGTGATATTGCTGGTTACGATCCTTTTGGAGCAGCAAGAGCATTATTCAATCCTTCCGCAGATTTTAAAAGATATGTTTCCTATTCAGATTTAACGGATGAAGAAAAAGACTTCTTGAATGACCGGGTATCAAATAAGGCTTTGCTTAATCTTTTGTCGCCCTTCTTCTTTGGATTTCCATATTTTAATATTGGTGAACATATTTCTTTTAATGCTTCAGTTGGTTATTTTATGGTACCATTTGGAGATTTAATAGAAGAAAATGTTTATTTTCAATATAAAGGCCTTCCATGTAGGAATTTAAATTTTAATCTTTATGCACGTCAAGCTCAGAATTATAAAAACTGGTATCCTGCATTCGGGGTTAGATTAGTTGAATTTTCACCTTGTGAATGGCTTTCTGTTTCTTCTGGTGTTCATTTATGGTGGCAACCTGAAAATCTTGAATTTTTTACTGATAAAAGCATTTTTGGCGGTGCTTTTGAACTTTCTGCAAAATTCATTTTACCTCAAAGATTATTTCCATCAAAACAAATTTCATTCTTAAAAAGTGCTGGACTTGAACTTGGAATTTTATGGAAAAGCCAGGGTTTTATGCCCGAAATTGAACAACATAAAAGTCATTTCAGATTTAATATTGGTTTGTGTCTGAGTTTTTAAATTCTTTTTTTCTGATTTTTTTCTTCCCTTTTATGCTCCTCTTTTTTACTCCCACTAAAAAAATTCAGTAAATTTGAAGTTTTTCTATTGAATACAACATTTATCATCCATATAATTAAATTGTTTATTTCGTATTCAGGAGGAAATAATATGAAGAAAGTTTTAGCCGCATTGATGATGGCAGCTCTTTGTTTGACTGCTGTATCTGCGCAAAAGAAAAACAAGGTAATTAAAATTGGTGTAATCCAGCTGGTTGAACATTCAGCATTGGATGCAAACTATCAGGGTTTTGTAGACGGTCTTGCAGAAGCAGGTTACGTTGACGGACAGAACATTAAAATTGATTACCAGAACGCTCAGGGTGAACAGGCAAACTGTGTAACAATCGCTCAAAAGTTTGTAAACGGCAAAGATGATTTAATTTTTGCAATTGCAACTCCAGCTGCTCAGGCTGTAGCAAATCTTACTAAAAAAATCCCAATCGTAATTTCATCAGTAACTGACCCGGAATCAGCTAAACTTGTAAAATCAAACAGCAAGCCTGGAACAAACGTAACTGGAACTTCTGACCTTACTCCATGTGCTGCTCAGATGGAATTGATTACAAAACTTTTCCCAGAAGCTAAAACTGTTGGTATGCTTTACTGCTCAAGCGAACAGAACTCTATGTTCCAGATTAAACTTGCAGAAGAAGCTTGTACAAAACTTGGTCTTAAATATGTAGAAGCAACAGTTTCTAATTCAAACGAAATTCAGCAGGTAACTCAGTCACTTTGCCAGAAAGCTGATGTAATCTATACACCAACAGACAACATGATTGCTGCCGGAATGCCACTTGTAGCTCAGATTGCAATCGAAAACAAAAAACCAACAATCTGTGGTGAAGAAGGAATGGTTGCAGCAGGTGGACTTGCAACTTACGGAATCAACTATTATGAACTTGGAAAACAGTCTGCAAAAATGGCTGTAGAAATTCTTAATGGTAAAAAACCAAATTCAATGCCAATCCAGTATCTTGATACATGTGACTTTGTTGCAAACGAAGAAACAGCAAAAGCTATTGGTGTAACAATCAACGCTGACCTTTTGAAATAATCATCATTTTTGTGTAAAATATCAGGCAACAATCACAAAACTCTTGGTTGTTGCCAGTTTTTGTTTTATACATAACATCGGCCCCCAGTGGGTGCGGTCGTCTACAGGAGTAAAAAAATGTTCATTTTAGATTTTCTACAAAGAGTTTTATCTGCCTTACCAGGTGCTGTTTCTCAGGGTGTTCTCTGGGGCGTTATGACTTTGGGTGTTTACCTTACTTTTAGAATTCTTAATGTTGCAGATATGACTGTAGACGGAAGTTTTGCCGCTGGTGGTGCAATTACAGCAATTTTAATTGTAAAAGGAATGAATCCTTATTTGACCCTTATTTTTGTTTTTATGATGGGTCTTGCCTGTGGTGCTGTTACAGGTTTTATGACAACTAAATTAAAAATCAATATTTTACTTGCTTCTATTCTTACTCAAATTGCACTTTATTCTATTAATATACGCATTATGGGAAAAGCAAATACCCCAATGCTTGGTCTTGATACAATGATGACTTTGTTTGTTACAGGAATTGGTCATATTGTTGCTCTTTTTAAGGGCGTTCATGATGAAGAAGCTTTTGAAGAATTAATGTGGGATGTTGAAGAATTCTTTACAACCACAACTTCATCTTTAATTTTGGGAATTATCTTTATTGCGCTAATCATTTTTGTTTTGTACTGGTTTTTTGGAACTGAATTTGGTTCTGCAATCAGAGCAACAGGAAGTAATGAACACATGGTTCGCGCACTTGGTGTAAATACAGATACTACAAAAATCATTGGACTTATGATTGGTAACGGTCTTGTTTCTTTAAGCGGTGCATTTGTTGCACAAAGTCAGGGTTACGCCGATGTTGGAATGGGAACTGGTACAATCGTAGTTGGACTTGCTTCAATCATTATTGGAGAAGTAATTTTTGGTGCCCGTTTTGGAATGTGGTGGACTTTGCTTTCGGTAGTATTTGGTTCAATCATTTACCGCATTGTTATTGCAGTCGTTTTGGAAATGGGATTAAAATCAACCGACTTAAAGCTTCTTACCGCACTGGTTGTTGCAATTGCACTTTCCGTTCCAGTTTTCAAAAATAAGATTAACAGCCGCAGAAAAGCCTACAAAGGTCCTGCAAACGAAGTTAATACGCGTCACGCTGCCGATAAATACAAACATTCAATTTCGGAAAACTAAGGCTAGAGGATTGGAGGAACGAATATGTCTACAATGTTAAAACTTACAAATATCACAAAAACTTTTAATCCTGGCACAGTAACCGAAAAAAAGGCCATTCGCGGAATTGACCTGGAACTTGAAGACGGCGATTTTGTTACAATCATCGGTGGAAACGGAGCCGGAAAATCAACTTTGCTCAATATTATTGCAGGCGTACATTATACAGATACAGGTTCAATCGAACTTGACGGAAAAAATCTTACCGGCAAACCTGAATATTACCGTGCTCAATTCCTTGGAAGAGTTTTCCAGGATCCTATGATGGGAACTGCCGCAAACATGGAAATTGAAGAAAATCTTGCAATGGCAATGCGTCGTGGAAAAAAGCGCGGACTTGCCTGGTACATCAAAAATGAAGAAAAAGCTCTTTACCGTGAAAAACTTGCCCTTCTTGACCTTGGTCTTGAAAACCGCATGAACGCAAAAGTTGGACTTCTTTCTGGTGGACAGCGTCAGGCTATCACCCTTCTTATGGCAACTTTACAAAAACCAAAACTCCTTCTTTTGGATGAACACACTGCTGCCCTTGACCCAAAAACTGCCAAAAAAGTACTTGAACTTACCGAAGAACTTGTTGCAAAAGACAATCTTACAACCTTTATGGTAACCCACAACATGAAAGACGCAATCCGCTACGGTAACCGCCTTATTATGATGATGGACGGAAAAGTTGTATACGATGTTCGCGGCGAAGAAAAGAAAAATCTTAAAGTAGAAGACCTTCTCGAAAAATTCAATGCAAGCGGCGTTGTAAGCGATAAACTTCTTGGATAAATTTTTTATCACGCAGGAACAACTCACAACTCTTTTTTAAAGCTCTTTCCTGCCCGAAATTTGGAAAATTTTAGATTTTTAGGTTAAAATTAAAGGGAAGGAGTCCTACACTGCATGGAGTTTTTGCGAAATCACCAGCTTAATATAATGCTCATCTTGATTGGCGTTACCGGCATTCTGTCTTTTTTGGTGCTTGCCACAAAATCACTAACTAAAAAACGCAGAAATGCTTTACTTTCGCTTGAACTTAGCGCAATGTTTCTGCTTGTATTTGACCGTTTTGCCTACATTTACCGCGGCGACATAAGCACTCTTGGCTGGTGGATGGTCAGAATCTCCAATTTTCTTGTCTACATTTTTTCATTAACCGTTGTTCATTCCTTTAATAATTATCTTATAGATTTATTTACCAACGAAGGCGGTCTTAAAAAAATTCCTAAGAGGCTACTTGCATGTAAAATTATTTCTGTAACGGGTTTATCACTTGTAGTAATTTCGCAATTCACACATTTATATTACAGTTTTGACGCTCAGAACAATTACGTTCGTTCGCCAGTCTTTTTTATAACATATCTTTTCCCGTTTTTAATGGTTATTCTGCAGCTTTCTATAATAATTCAATATTATTTCAGATTGCGTAGATTAATCAGAATTCCACTTTTGATTTTTGTAGTGATTCCGTTTGTTGCTACCGGTTTTCAAATTTTTGCGTATGGACTTTCGCTTACAAACATTGCAATTTGTGGAGAAGCAATCATCCTTTATATTTTTGTCCTTCTTGATTTGGATGATACCGTTAACCGAGCCAACAAACGCGAACTTGAAATTGTACGCGACGAACAGCGAAACATGCAGATTATGTTTGAACAGACTGCAACTGCTCTTGCAAATGCAATCGATGCCAAGGATGAATACACTCATGGTCATTCAATGCGAGTTGCCGAATATTCAAAACAAATTGCAATGGAAGCCGGAAAATCAAAAGAATTTTGCATTGATATTTATTTTACAGGACTTTTGCACGATGTAGGAAAAATCGGAATTCCAAATTATATAATCAACAAACAGGGAAAACTTACAGAAGAAGAATATGCCGAAATTAAAAAACATCCCGAAATTGGTAAACAAATTCTTTCCGGCATTTCAAAATCACCGTATCTTGCAATCGGGGCAAATTTTCATCACGAACGTTACGACGGACGAGGTTATCCTTACGGTTTAAAAGGTGATGATATTCCAGAAATTGCACGAATTATTGCAGTTGCCGACGCTTATGATGCAATGACTTCCAAACGTAGTTACCGTGATCCGATTCCACAAGATAAAGTTCGCGAAGAGATTGTAAAAGGAATAGACACTCAGTTTGACCCGGAATTTGCAAAAATAATGCTCCACATGATTGATTTGGACACGGAATATCAGATGAAGGAGCACGAAGAATTAAAAGAACTTTCGGGCAAAAAAGAACTTATTTGTCATGAATATAAAACTACTTATTCTGAAGGAATTATAATTAATCAAAATCTTTCAAAAATCACTCTTAATTATACTCCAGACCACAATTACGACGCAGAAAATTCTCTTCCATCTATAATTCTTTTTGATTCTTTGGATGGACGAGTGCAAATAGATGAGCGTAAACAAAGAGACATGCTTTATTTTGAGTATGCCGAAATCCGCTTTGATGGAATTGTTCAAGACAAAAATACGCGCAACATTAGAACAGAAATCATAAAAAAGGAAGAAACCGATGAACTTGCCGAATTTGATTACGAAATTCAGGCTGTAAGATATAAAGACCATCTGCTTGTAGAAATTATAAACCAAATTCAAACTATTAGAGTGATTATTGCTTTGCCAGACAGTACACGTTTTACTTATATTGCGCTAACCGGCGAACATTGTACTATTAACAAAGTTGAAATTCAAAAATCCGAACAGCAAATTAGCCAAAATTATATTCCGCGAATTGCAGAAGAAATCAGTTATATTAACGTGCCTGCTGGTGATGTTCCAAACATTCAGATTGACGGATGGTGTTCGGAGGCAACATTTGGTATTCCTGTTAGAGACGAAATGGAATTTACCTTCCATACAATGAGCCTTCCAACTGCAAGATTAATCTGGCATTGTTCGTACGTAATTCTTTTTTACTCTGATGACAAAAAACCCGGCGGAAAAGGATTTAAGAATTTTGGTCTTGTTCGTCTTGATGGCGAAAACTGGCAGTCAGAAGATTCTTCTGGAATCAAAATGCATATTACCAAAACTGATGATTTTGAAGGTTGGGATGCATGGAAAGAAAAGAACAAACAAGGATTTGATTGCAGTGTTTTGTTCAAGCGCAATGGCAACCAGATTACAGTTCTAACCGAAAACTGCGGCATTTCTATAAAATGCATTGTAACTGTGGAAGAAGAAGTTCCAGAAATTTACGCTGCATTAACCGGCGACCAATGCGCAATCACAAACATTCACATTAAATAAAAAATGCCAAAAACTGTCATTGTCGGGCTTAACCCGACAATCTATAAATCTTATGCGTCACCAAAAAGGGCAGCTGCGTCTTCGGTTTCCATTACAGAAACTTTTGTCGTTACAACCGGTTTTTCGTCATTTTTGTTAGCATAAAGTTCACAAATATAACGGTAAACATGATTTTCTTCATCGCGGAAATCTTCAAATGCTTTCATTTGAATTGTTGTGTTATTTTTTAAGTAGCCGACATCAGCTTTAAATTCCATAACGCTAAGAATAAATCCTGGAAGCGGTGTACGCCCTTTGATTGTATTTGTAATTCCAGTTAAAGCCGAAATACACTGAGCCATAAATTCAAAACCAGTCCAGCTTGGAACACCATCAAACTCTGGTTCGTAGAAAATACAGTTTTCGGTAATGTCGTATTCGCTTGTAATTGTATGTTTATTTACATCATGCTGAGTTACGCGCGAAAGCAAGAACATTTTTCCTTTGTGCGGAAGATAATTAATAAGTTCGTCATATTCAATATGCTGCTGAATTTCCATTTTATACTCCTATTACCAGACAGGCATTGGCTCCACCAAAAGCAAACGAATTAGAAAGACAAACTTTAAGATTTGAAGCTGCCTTTTCTACGTCGCCTGCTCCATTCATTTGGCCATTAACAGATGCCGTCGTATTTTTATCAAAAATATTTAAAACCGGAATTTCTGGATCCTGTTCACCATCCCAAACTTGAACCGGTAGTTTTACATTATTATCTTTGTTTTCTTTATTATTTTCAACCAGTGCTTTCCAGCAGATTGCCGCTTCCAATGCTGCAGCTGCTCCCAAAGTATGACCGGTGATTGCCTTTGTAGTAGAAACCGGCACTTTGATTTCTCCAAAAACAGCGGAAATTGCCTTTGCTTCCATGCTATCGTTGAATTTTGTACCAGTTCCGTGCATGTTTATATAGCCCACGTCTTCCGCGCGAACTCCCGCCTTTTCTATAGCTCTGCGAATCGCTTTTTCCGCGCCCGCCCCACTTGGATCCGGAGACGTCATGTGGTAAGCATCCGCACTTTCTCCCCAGCCAAGCAACCGAACAGATTCCCGGGTCCCGCCCACAAAAGACGCATTTTCATCTGCCGCAGCCGAAACCGCAGCCCCAGTACCAATGCCATTTTTTGCCGGTTCTTTGTCATTCTCTCGGCTTAGTACAAAAAATGCTGCGCCATCCCCCAAGGTAATTCCGTGACGGTTTTTACTGAACGGGTTTGTAACTTCGCTGGAAACAGCTTCCAAAGAATTAAAACCTATCAATGTTGTATCAGAAGCAATATCTATTCCGCCAACGACAGCCGCATCAGCAAGCCCCGCAAGAATTAATTCCGCACCTTTTATGATTGCACCCGCGCTGGATGAACACGCTGTAGAAAAAGTAGCGCAAGGTCCACACAAACCAAATTTTTCGGCAACAAAAGTAGAAACGTAATCGGCACCCTGAATTTCCAAATCATAATCAGCTGGGAAAGTTCCGTCTGCAAAATATTTACGATGCCCCACAATAGAAAATTCCGTTCCGTTATCACACGAACCAACGCAAACTGCAATTCGTTCCGCTCCGTACAATTTCTTTACTGCTTGTACTTCATCTGCAATCTGGTCAAGAGCCGCTTCTTCAATGCGCATAACTCGCATATCATATCGTGCAGACGACGGCTTTAAAAAAGAATCATCAATTCGTGCTGCAAAAAATTCTTCATCATTGCACGCTTTTACACGTTTTATTCCGCTCTGATTTCCGCTAATCACAGAATTCCAAAGCTCTTCTATGTTATTACCAGCGCAACTCATCACGCCCGGCTTAGAAAGGTACAAATTTATATCCGACATCCTATTACTCCATCAAATTGCTTCGGCACCGCCCCTTAAGGACGCTTATTTCCCCAGCAAAGCTTCAACTTTTTTTATAAAAATCTCCGGGCATTCCATCTGCGACTGTTTAGTTTCCATCTTAACTGCCATTTGAGTACTTTCGCATTTATTTGCAATTTCGCCCTTTGAATTATAAATTTCGTATTTGATTTTAATGCAGCTTTCGTATTCTGTGAGCATGGAACGAATCATACATTTTTCGCCAAATTCCAGAGGACGAACATATTTCAGTTTTAAATCAACAACCGGGAATTCGTAGCCGTTTTCTTTCATCACTTTGTAGCCAAAACCAATTTTATCAAGCAAAGCACAACGGCCAACTTCCATGTATTTTACGTAATTTCCGTGCCAGACTACCTGCATTGAATCAACATCATAAAAATCTACGGTAAATTCTTTATCAACAGTAACAAAAGCATCACTCATTTTCTATATTCTCCTGTGGCAGCCAGAAATTGTAAAAATTGTACCACTGGTACGGATATTCTGTGCAAATTCGTTCCAATTTAGAAATATATTCCCCGCAAAATTCATTTACACGGGCATTTCGTTCAGTTCGTGAACAGTCAAAATCAATTTTAGATTTTTCTATATACATATTGTATTTAAAGTTCATCGTCATGTCTTTTTTGCGCATACCAAAAATATAAAAAACAGGTGTGCTCAAAAGGAACGGAATCAAAAATACGCCATACGGAAAATCGGCATCTTTACCAAGGAACGGTTTTCGGATGATTCTGCTTCTTGAACGTGCACTAGTTCTGTCACCTGCAATTACAACAAGCCCGCCGTTATCAATCTGTTCCTGCAAAAAGAAAATTGTATCTGGACCAATATTCTGCGAATCAACAACATTCATCTGAACATCAGGGTTAATTTCTTCCAAAGTTTTATTAAACTGTTCTGCGCTAACATTTTCCTGAATGATTGTAACGCTGAATTTTTTAGAAACACCCGTTCTTCCAAAAGTTGTAAGGCTTCTTAAAACTTCCATGTTACCAAGATGCGAACCAACCAGAAATGCGCCTTTTCCCTGTTCCAAAAGCGATGTAAGTTCGTCAAAATCGTCATTCTGTCGTGTAATTTTATCAAAAGTGATTTTTCCAAGCCAACCATACATCTTTTCTATAAGATTGATTGAAAACGCCATAATTTGTCTGTATGCGCTGAATTTTTTAGGAACCTGCCCCTTTGTATATTCCCTTAAAATATGCTGATATAAAAGTGCATCTTTTCTGGCACGCGGGGCAAACAAAAAATAACCAAAAACAATCGGGTACATAACAAACATTACAAGCCAAGCCGGAGTATATTTTATGCACATCAAGGCAAGTTTAAGTGGCTTATTTGATTTTATACATTCCTGTTCGTCCGACCAATGCTTTTGGTCAGTTTCTAATACCGATATGCTGCCTGTCATTTTACAACTTTATCCCTAATTTTGGCCGCTTTTATTTTTGCGACTTAATTTTCTATATAAAAGGATTGGCAAACGAATTACCATTCCAATTGTTAGACGAGCGTAAGTAAAAGAAATACGAACATTATCGCGGAAAGCACGGAAATTACTGATTCCATCTGAAGGATAAACAACTTTTACAGATTCAGAAACAATTTTTATACCAAGCCAGGACATGTGAACAAGCATATCAATGTCGTAGCCCATGCGTTTATCTATAATTGCGTGACGTGTAATCAGTTTGTAGTAAGGTTCAACAGGATAAATTCTAAAACCAATCATTGCATCCATAATGTCGTTGTTAAGAGTTACAACACGGATGCAGGCATTTGCAATTTTTCTTCCTTCTACACGGCCTTTTGGTGCAGTTTCATCGTATTCAGGGTAACCGCAAATTACAGCATCAGGATTTTGTTCTGCAAGTTCAAGAAAACGTGTTACACGCCCCGCATCATGCTGACCGTCCGAATCAATTTGCAGAATGTGAGTAAGTCCCATTTCATGTGCTTTTAAAACACCATCGCGCATTGCAAGCCCTTTCCCACCATTTTTGGCTCGTGTTACAAGAGTAGCAAGCTGATATTTTTGAACAACCACGGCAATCTGTTCTTTGTTTTTTTCATCATTTCCGTCATCAACAATAATTATAGGAAGATTGTATTCGCAAAGATTTTTTACAACACCTTCAAGAGCAGTTCCGTGATTATAAACAGGAATTACAAATCCACAAGTCATAGTCAGTTTGAATCCGTCCTATTCCGCCAAAAAATTGAAGCTTCCAGAAGAATAAACTTTTCCCTCGACATTTGCGTCTGCCATTGTAAAAGAAATTGTTCCTTTTGCAGTATTTTTGCTCAAATCAAGATGAATTGTTGTGTTTGGTTTGATTGGAGCAGAAAATTTAATTCGTTTGATATTTGGAACATAACGCTGTGAACCAAGATATTTTCTAGAAAAACGAGTGATAACTTCAAATTGAGCTACAGCCGGAAGAAGTTTATACTGCGGAAAATGTCCGTCAAAAAAATCGCTGCTTGCCGGAATTACAAATTCAAGAGCAATTTTATCGCCTTCCTGTGTAATAATTTTTTCGTCTTTAATATCGTGATTATTTGCTTCTTTCATTTTTTCCTCT
>JAILCM010000150.1 GCA_024680155.1 Treponema sp. | reverse complement strand
TGCAGAGCCTTCATCCAAAATGGCAAGAATTTCGTCGGTGCGGCGGAGGCACTGGCTTTTTATATTTTCAAAATCTTCTTTGTAAGTTTTGCCGTATTGATTTTTGTACTCTTCGAAAAAGTATGCTTTGTGGTAAGATTTTTCTGGTTCGGCAGAAAAGGCAAGATAAATCATTCCACAGCAAGAACAACGGCGGTAAGTTCTAAGAGGATTTCGTGCAATAATTTTATCAGGATTTTTTAGAAGAATTTTAGATTCCACTACCCCAGCATTCACGCCATCCTCTGTAAAATCATTTTCTGAAACAGTACAAACTGGGCAAGAGATTTTTGTTCCAGCTGCAATTTCTTCTATAAAATTGGCGAGAGAATTATTTTTACTACCCGTCTTTTCAGCTGCCCCTTGCATATTTTTTGGATAAAGATTTTCTGATTTTACGGCCGCCTTGAAAGAATCTACCGAAAGTTCATCATCCTCCACAAAAGCAAAACCGTAATTTTTGGCAAGAGTTTTATGAAGTTCGGTGGTCGGTAAAAGAATTACTGCACATCCAGCCCACGATGCTTCATACGCAGTTAATCCATAGTGAGTAATGACCAAATCATATTCAAAAAGTTTTTCTCGAAGATTTGGAACAGTACCAAAAAATCGGATTGTGTCTGCCCCCAAAGAAGGATTTTCACCATCCGGGCAGGCTTTTTCAGCGCTCATACTTTTTTTTGACGAAATAACATCTATACTCGCCGCCGGAAAAACTTCGCAACAATTTTTTGCACAAAGTTCTGTAAAGCCACGAGGATCTTCGCCGCCAATACAAACAAGGATTTTTTTGAAATCCCGCACCCACTGCACAAACGTATTTTTTTCAGAACTTTCTGTGGCACTTGAATGATTTTTTTTTCCAGAACTACCCACAAAAACGTTCCTCACATTTTTAGGCTTTTGAATAAAATCAGGATTAAAAATATTCGGTCTTCTGACTGCTTCGCGAGTTACGGCTGATGGAATTACATCTAAAAGATAATCGCAATAATCACTGAATTCGGAGCCTTCATCTATAGAAATAAGTTTTTTTGCGTAAGAAAATTGTTCAAGCTGAACTTTTGTCAATTTAAAAGTATCGGTACAAATAATTGGCGCATAAGATTCATCAGGAAGCGTAGAAATAATCTGATAATCCTGTACACCTTCTTTTTTATATTCAGCAATCAGACTTGAAGTTTCTTCCAAAGTTGCGTCTGAAGGAATATAAACAAAAAAATTAGTTTTAGAAGCAATCGAAAGACAGCGTCGTAAATGACCGGTTCCATGACCTTTTTCAACTGATGGCACAAAAACAACAGGATTTTGAACCAATTTTTTCTGTACGGCTGTAAGAATTTCTTCGTAAGCATATGGGCCATCTTTACCAAGAAAGGCTGCAATCTGCTGAGCACGTAAAAAATCAGAATAAGTATCTATTGTAGTGCGAAGTTCCGGAAAATTATATTTTTCTGGGGCCGGAATAAAGCGGCAGTCAAAGTTATCTGTATGATTATAAAGAGAAGGTCCAACGTGTTCATGATCGTAAGGAGAATCCGTAAGCTCTGCCGCCTGCAATAAAGAATCTCCACTGAAAATTTCAACTCCACTACCATGAGGAAGTCCTGAATAAGTTAAATAATCACATTTTTCTGTTTGATTTATGCGCTCAAATTCACAGGATGAATCTTCGGCTGCTTCGTAAAACAAAAAAGGATTATCTGCAGTGGCCCGAATGATTGTTTTTGTACAGTCGGAAATTGAATCACAGGCACCCCCCACCCCAGATTCCCCTGCTTCATTTTTAAGCAATTTAATCAAATCACAAAAGCGTTTCAAAACATCATTTAAATCACCGGCAAAACATTCAAAGCCATTTTCTTCGCAAACCGGTTTAAGCTGTTCAAAAGAATCAAAATCAGTTGCAACAAAATAACGGTCGGCATTTACTTTACGCATTGCAGACAAAGCCCAGGCCAAAACACTTTTTTCGCGGATTGTTTTTAAAGCCTTGCCCGGTAATCTTGTTGAAGAAAGCCTGCACTGCACGATGACGGTTCGGTTATAAATCTTTTTCATTCTGAAGTAACCCATTTTTGAACAAGAGTTGGTAAATCTTTTTGAAATTTTACGCTGTTCTTTTTAACCCAATTTTTTGCATCTGTAAACTGTCTTCTTGCTTCAAAATATCCACACGAAGAGCGCATTACAAATTTAACAAAAGAAACAGAAGGAATTATTGCTGCCTCATTTTTATAAACCGGAAGTTCGTTCTTTAAAAAATAGCGGATATAATCAAGATTCACAGTTTTATCTTCAACAGGAAAATCATCAAGATAAGAAATCTGTAATATTGTAGAAAGCTTAATTTTTTCGCCCCAAAGCCAGGCTCGCAAAGAAAAATCTAAAAGCTGCCAGTAAGGACTTTTTATTGTGTAATCAAATCCGCCAATTCGAATGAACTTTTTTCGATTATACAAAGCAATAAAATCAAAAGGATAAAGCGTGTTCATTTTATCGTTTATAGTTTTTGAGCGGTCAATTACAAAATGGGACTTTTCTGCAGATGGTGAACATTGTACGGTAACAGGAACTTTATTTTTATCTAAAAGAAGCGGGCACACACAAAATGGATTATCCTGTAAAAGTCGTTCTGCAAGATTTGGAAGAATTAAGCCGCCGGGGATGTAAAGACTGTCGCGAAGAACAAGCACGTAATCAGATTGAATTTCGCTCATTGCAAGATTTATCATTTCGCCGTCAGTTGCATTTTCCAGAGGAATTATGAATTTTACTGTAGGAAATCGCTTTGAAACATCATCTATAGAAAAATTTGATGCGTCGTTTTCTATAGAAATTATGCTCTGGAAGTTGCAGCTTAAAAGATTTTCAAAAAGCTGCAATTTAAAATGACTTCCGCTGCTATTTAAAAGAATAACAGAAATATTCAGGCAATCCGCACTATCATTCTGACGGCCGCCGATTACCGTTCTGTTTATCTGATGTTCATCAAAAGTTAAAGGTATAGTATTCATCGCAATTCCTGCACTTTTCGCAATAAGTATTTTTTAACTGATTTTCTATTTCGTTGTCAAATTTCTGCCAGATTTGTTCCAAAGGTTCAGTAAATGCATTTCCAACCGGATTAAGTCCCTGACAGCGGCACAAAGGAACATCGCCGTTTAGTAAAATTGTCATATCGCGGCGAAGATGCCAGCAGACGTTGCGGTCGATTGGTGAAAGATCTGCCGTTTTTTTATCAGGTAAAACTCCGCAGTAGGAATTGTACTTTTGGATGATTAAGTTTCCGCCAGAAGGATTTGATTTTTCGTTCCAGAAGCGGAAAAATTGTTCTAATTCGGCTTCGTTTTCTTCCATGCGGACAAATTGAGGATAAACACAAGGTCCAAGTGAAGCGTAAAGTTTTGCAACTGATGCAGCGGCAGTGTTTAAGCAGGCATTTGGAGTTGGATTTGGGATGGCATTTTCACCCCCGCCGATTTTGTGGATTTTTTTGTAAGTTTCTTCTGTAACTGAATCAAGTTTTACAGCAACCATGACTTTTTGCCAGCCGTTTGTGCGTTCTTCAGCTTTTTCTACAGCATTTTTGAGGGCTGCACAAAGTTCATCGGTTACAAAAAGACCGTCAGTTTCAAAAAATACAGAAAGGCCTTTGTAAGAAAGAATTTTTTCTACAATTTTTACAAAATCAGGATGATAAAGAGGTTCACCCCACGCAGAAAGAGAAATTACGGCATTTTCACTGAAGGACGCAATCTTTTCTACAAGTTCTGCCACTTTTTCAAAAGGCATAAAATCATCTTTTGCGGCAGACTTTTTCTCTGCACCAGTTCCAGCGCCTTCTCCGGCACCAAAAATCACATTTTCACCAAATTTTTCTTTCCAAAATTTTGAATATGGACTGTAAAGTTCTTCGCTGCCAACTTTTTTTGCAATCTGAATTTCGTAAAAACCCGGAACTGTTTTTAAAATTCCAGGAATTCCCGCTGCAATTTCCGAAATCTTATCTGCCGACTCACAAGGTTCTTTCTTTAAAGCTTCAAAAAGTCTTGTACAGGCAATAAAATTTTCTTTTTTTCCGCAATCAAAACTAAAACGGAAAAGCCGCCAGTCATCATTAGCAATAACAGAATTAACTTCAAAGGAATTTATATCTTTTTTAATAAAATCAAAGATTCCGGTACGGATAACTGCTCGTCCGCCTTCTTCGGCAAAAGTTGAATCACAAAGTCCAGCAAGAATTCCAACAGTTCCGGCATTTAAAACTTCGGGAGAAAGCCCGTAAGGATAACCATCAGCATAGGAATATTCAGATTTATATTCTTCGTGAGAAGCAATCAAAGTTTTTGTAAGAGGAACATTCAAAAAAGGAAGGTCATCATAAGAAAAAACAACATTTTCGGCCTTTTCGTTCTGGCAGATTGCATGAATATCGAAAAAAAGTTCCTTCATTGTGGCAGATTTTACTGTAAAAAACGGTAAATCCAATTCTTTTGCCCACGCCAAGGAAAGATCGCGAGAAGATTTTCCATCAAAGGCTTTTTCGTCGGCATATGAAGAGTTTTTATCTGAATAAAAAATTACTATAGTTTTCATCAACTTTATTTTCGGCATTCCGTTGAACAAGTTAATATTTTTAAGATAAAATAAAATCATGAACGAGCTTTTTCCACAAGACACAGTTTTTTCGGTAACACAAATTACAGAACTTATAAGCGAAGTTCTTACTCAAACTTTTAAAACAATTACGATTGAAGGTGAAATTTCTAACTGGCGGCCAAGTTCAGCGGGTCACATTTATTTTACACTTAAAGATAATTCTGCACAGATTAAAGCGGTTATGTTCCGAGGTTCTGCTTATCATTTGAATTTTACTCCGCGTGATGGAGATAAAGTTCGTTGTACGGGCTCTCTTTCGGTTTATGCGCCACAGGGAAGTTACCAGATTATTGTAACTAAAATGGAAGCAGCCGGAAGCGGAAATATTTTGCAGATGCTAGAAGAAAGGAAAAAAAAACTTGCGGCTGAAGGCTTGTTTGATTCTGCACGTAAAAAAGAACTTCCGCGTTTTCCAAAAACGATTGGCGTTGTAACTAGCCCGACAGGGGCTGCAATCCGCGATATTTTACAAATTACAAAAAGACGAAATCCTACGATAAATGTTACGGTTCTTCCGGCCATTGTTCAGGGTGAAGGTGCGGCACAGACTATTGTAAAAATGATTGAAATTGCAAACTTTTACCAGCTTTGTGATGTTCTGATTGTTGGTCGTGGCGGCGGCTCTCTGGAAGATTTACTACCCTTTAGTGAAGAAAGTGTGATTCGCACAATTGCGGCTTCAAAAATTCCTGTAATTTCTGCGGTTGGACACGAAATTGACTGGGCTTTGTGTGATTACGCGGCTGATAAACGAGCGGCAACTCCATCGGCAGCGGCAGAACTTGCAGTTCCACTTTTGTCTGATTTGAAAACTCAGCTTGGAAACTACAAAGAAACTCTTTACACTGGAATTAAGCAGAAAGTTGAACAAAAAAGGCTTTTGATTCGTGCCTTTAATGCGGATTCTCTGGAAGTTCGATTCAGGGCAATTCAGCAGCCGCTTTTAAATAGATACGACAATGCAAAACAGGCTTTGCAAAAAAACATGGCCGACCGTATAAAAGATTTGCGTGTTCGGATAAAAAATTGCACGGCAGTTCTGGAAAGTTCGAGCCCGGAAGCAATCTTTAAGAGAGGATATTCGATGGTTAGAACAAAAGACGGAACGGTTGTAAGGTCTGCAAGCCAGGTAGCGGCTGGAGATTTGCTAGAAATTACACCGGCGGAAGGTAGGATTTTTGCGGGTGTAGATAGAATAGAAAAAATAGACAGGAGAAAAATATATGGAAAAAACTAATCAGAATTTTGAAGCAAAACTTGAGCAGCTGGAAAAACTAACTGCGGATATAAAACGTTCGGATATTTCACTTGAGGACGCACTTAAGGATTTTGAAGAAGGAATTAAGCTTGCGTCTGGCATGGAAAAGGAACTTGATAAAATTGAAGGAAAGATTCAGATTTTGATGACAGAACCTCAGCCAATGGACAAGGAAAATCCGCCTCAATTTGATTTATTTTCTGACAGCGGCGAAGTAAACGGAACTAGAAAATGA
>JAILCM010000126.1 GCA_024680155.1 Treponema sp. | reverse complement strand
CGATAAAAAAGCACGAATGCAGTTTTGCATAGAAATAAAAAAAGGGGACTTCATTTTGTGAAGCCCCCTTTCTTTTGCAAAATAAATATTTTTACAACTGAATTCCGCTTCTAATTTTTTCTTCAAAGCGTTCTTTCTTTTTGCCTTCAAGAGGACATTCTTTACCGTCAAGAAGGGCTCGCAATGCTTCCATTTCTTCACCGCTAAAGGTTACGCCGTCTCTCATGTGATTTAAGAATGAAGATGTTGCCATAGGTGCAACTTTTTTACAAATTTCAAGAATTGCTTCGGCATAAACACGAATTTCATACTGAGCATGAGAATCCAAACGGAGTTTTAAAAAGTGGAACAAATTGTGTAAATCCATTTCCCAGTAAAATTCGGTATAAAGCGAAAGCGGCAAGTTTATTCTGGCAATTTCGCGGGCAAGTCCAGAGTCTATAAGTTCACTGTAATTTTCGTAAGCAAGTTTCTGGCCTTTTTCCAGTTGCTCAATAATTTTTTCAGCCTTATCTTTTTCAAAAGCCTCATCTGCGCGTCCCTGCTTATTATTTGTACTTTGCGGTTGAACTTTATCTTCTGCTGGTACATAGAATTCGTCTTTCATAATTGAATAACGTCCAGAAACCTCGTTCATTCTTCCTGTACGATGACGAACCCACTGTCTTGCAACAAAAATAGGCATTTTAAGGTGGAATGTCATTACAACCTGTTCAAACGGAGATGTATGCTGATGTCGCAAAAGATAATCGATAAGAGCTCCGTCTTGAGAAACTGTTTTTGTTCCTTCGCCATAAGAAACGCGTGCGCTTTGAACAATTCTCTGGTCTCCACCAAAATAATCAACCAGTCTTACAAATCCCTTGTCCAAAACCGGATATTCTTTATCTAAAATTTCTTCTGCTTCTGCAACTGTGCAATGTGCCATTTTTATCCTCTGATATTTTTATTTTTTTTATAAAATTTATGCGTTGTTTTCGCTTGTATTGTCATTTGTACTTGTTGTTTCTGAGATTTCTCCGTTCTTGTCACCAGTGGCTTCCTTTGCATTCTTGTCACCAGTTTTTTCTTCATCATCTGCAACTTCAACAACTTCAACAGCGTCTTTTCCGTCGTTTTTGTGATTTATAAACAGGAAGATTTCGTAAGCTGCAATTATAAGTCCAGCGACTAAGCCAATAATTCCGATTACGCGTGTAATTGTTGTTGTAATATTTTTAATTGGCAGAATGAACAGAATAATTGCAATAAGAAGACTTATTAAACTTTCTGTAGTAAGATTCTTTTTTGTAGCATCATCATTGGCAAGTTTTCCTGCTGTAAAAAATCCGAATGCAGCATAAACAACAAGAGAAACTGCAAGAATAAAGCCAAAAATCATACATACAGTGTCGATTGCTCCCTTGAAAATAATCGGCATTGAAGCGGCTGCGGCACCAATTACAATACAACAAACGGCTCTTATAATAACCGGCTTACGAACTTCCGGCTCGCTAACTTCTTTTGTAATTTTTATAAGGCTGTAAATTCCGTCGGCAATTGCAACAACTCCCATCATAATAATGATTGCATTGAATATTTTTTGTGGCATTATTGTCATTAATAATCCAACTACAAAAATCACCAAACCAAGAAAAAAAGACTTTAATCTCATAATAAACAGCTCCTTCGTTTTTTTTTTGAGTATCATTACAATTATAATAGAAAAAAGAGATTAAATCTATTTATTTATTTTGTTAATTCAAGATTTTCGCGGGTAATATTGCATAACCATTTTTTTCTTTTGTAATGAATCAAAACTGCTGGGATTTTTTCAAATTCATCAAGATACATGATTGCGTAAACAGCCAAAGGTGGAAGTTTTAACACAAAAGCTACAATAATTCCGAGCGGAACCGATAATCCCCACATAGTAAAAGTGTCTACAAAAAATCCGAACCGCGAATCTCCACCCGACCTGAAAATGCCGCAAATGTATACAGTATTTATGGCCGCTCCAAAAATTGAAAATGAATTAATTATAAGAAGAATATTTCTGTAATAAGCAGCTTGTTCCGAAAGTTTTGCAATGAATGGTAAAATCGGGTAAAAAGCAAAAATTATAATACTTCCTGCAAGTCCCGAAAAAATTGTACTTTTTGCAAGTCGTTTTGCGTTTCTTTCTGCAAGAGCCATATCTCCGCTGCCCATCGTTTTTCCAAGAACAATCGCGCCACCATAAGCCATTCCAAAACAAACGACCGTACACAAATTCCTTGCAACGCCTACGACTGAGTTTGCCGCTACTAAATCTTCACCTAAATGCCCAAAAATTACAGAATAAGCAGAAAATGCGCTTCCCCAGACAAGTTCGTTTCCAAGAGCCGGTAAAGAATACTTAAAAAAGTCACGATTAAGCATGGAATTAAAGCGGACAATGTTTGAAAGACTGAATTTTACATCCTTAGTGCATTTTGCATAAATCAGACAGAAAATCAGTTCAATAACGCGCGAAATTGTAGTTGCAAGTCCAACTCCCTTAATTCCCATTGCAGGCAGTCCAAGAAGACCAAAAATAAATACTGCATTTAAAAGAATATTTAAAGATAAAGTTGTCGTCGTGATTATAGAAACAATTTTTACACGTTCAATACTTTTAAATCCGGCCTGAAATACTTGTGAAATTGAAAAACACAAATACGATAAACTGATTGCCTTTAAATAAATTGTTCCGCTTTGGATGATTGGTTCTTCATTTGTAAAAAACTTCATTATTGCCTGTGGAAAAAACATTGTCGCAATAGAAAAAATAAGTCCTGCGGCGGTAGAAATTCTTAATGCAATTCCGTGCAAAGTTCTGATGGCTTCAATATCTTTTTTTCCCCAATATTGTGCACAAAGAATTACAAGTCCAGAACCAAGTCCTGTTGCAATCATGAGCATAATGAACATTATTTGACTTGCAAGCGAAGATGCGGCAATTTCTGTCTGTCCAATGTAACCAAGCATAATTACATCAGCTGAACTAACTGCGGCCGAAATAAGATTTTGTAATGCAATTGGACCAACAACGTGTACCAGAGATTTATAAAAATCTTTTGATTCCTGAGTTATAATTTCTTGTTTTTTGTTCATCAAATTTACCATAGAGTGTAATTTATCATTTTTAGTTTTGTTAGAATATAATAAAAGTCTAGGGAAATTTTCTATATTTACATTTTTGGAATTTGTTTTATAATTAAAGGGGAGAAATGAAGAATATTGCTGTTTTTGCACAGAGTTTAACTGTTGATTATGCTCTAGAGGTTTTAAAAGGTATAACTTCTTTTTTTGAAGAAAAAGATGATGTTTGTGTATTCCTTACTCAAACAAGGTTTCCTACAATTAACGAAGGAATCTTTGAATACCAATATTGGAGCGGTGCAGAAATTTTAAAAACTAAACAAATAGATGCAGTGATTCTTATTACAAGTTCTTATGCTTCGTATCTATCTTCCCAGGAACTTAAAGATTTTTTCAGACCTTTTGCCTCAAAGCCAATAGTTTCTGTTTCTCTTGATTTGGAATTTGAAAATTCTGTGTATACAACGGTTTGTTGCGATCAGGCTTATCATGATATTGTAAAGCATTTAAAAGAAGTTCATGGCTGTAAGAAAATTGGATTTATGTCTGCTAATCTTACAACTTCAACCGAAGCTAAAGAACGTTTTGAAGCTTATAAAAAAGCTCTTGCCGATAATGGTTTTGAATTTAATGAAGATTATGTTTTGGATGGAAGATTTACCGCTTCAAGTGCCCGCGAAGCAATTGGTAAAAAGTTTACTTCCAAAGACCAGATAGAATTTGATTCAATAATTGCGGCAAATGATCTTATGGCAATGGGCTGCAGTCAGGCATTTTCTGAATTGGGTGTTAAAATTCCAAATGAATTAAAAATTGTTGGTTTTGATGATACTTACCACGCAAAACTTTCAACGCCAACTCTTTCTACCGTCGCTCAGCAAATTCATCAGCAGGGATTAAAAGCCGCAGAACTTGCATACAAAATTGTAAATGGGGAAACAGTTCCAAAACGTAACGTCGTAGATCTTTACATAAAATTCCGTCAGTCTTGCGGTTGTATAGAAGCTGGTTCAAGGCGTGGTGAATATAAAAATGTTGAAGGCAAGCTCTGTCCCGAAGAAGCTGATGCTTATATAGAAAAATATCAGCGCCACTACGATGAAATTAATTCGATTTATACACTTTTTGATACAATTAATATTGCAGGCGGGCTTTATAAACTTTATTCAACTTTGATTTACCTTGTTGAACAGATGTCAATGCAAAATTTGTACATTTATATGTTCCCTGAATCAATTTCATGTAATCGTGGCGAAATAATTACTCTTCCAGAAGAAGCAGAATTGCTTATGTATTCGGATTTGCCGACAAAAAGTGGAAGTTTTAAGCCTGGTACAAAAATGAATATTCAGGAAAAAATCATTTCTGAAGAAGCTTTGGGAGAAGGAAAAGGAATTTATCTTCTTTCACCAATTTTTGCCGGAAGAGAAAATTATGGATATATGATTTGTAATGTCCGTAAGAGTGATTTTGAAGTTTACAATATTTATCTAAAAATTCTCAGCAATATAATTATTAATTCGCTTGAATTTACAAAAACTTACATAAAAAATCAGTCACTTGAAGTTGAAAAGAAAAATCTTATAATAAGTAATGCAGATCTTGATTTGCGTGCAAAAACCGATGAACTTACAGGAATTCTAAATAGACGTGGTTTTTACGAAATGGGGCAGGAAGCTCTAAATATTTCGCTTAGAATGAATCGGACTGGAATAGTTTTCTTTGCTGACATGGACGGGCTTAAAACTATAAATGATACTTATGGACACGAAATGGGCGATAAGGCAATTTGTGTTCAGGCGGAAGTTCTAAAAAGGTCTTTGCGTTCAACTGATATTCTTGGGCGTTTGAGTGGTGATGAATTTGCGTTTATTACAGACGGAATGCAGCTTGAATATTTTGAAGGCATACGAAATAAAATCAATGCATTGTGCAAAGAACTTTCTAAGGAAAATTCACTTCCTTTTGAAATTTCAATAAGTATTGGTGCGGCTGTTTATTCAAAAGACAAACCTCGGTTAATGGAACTGCTTGTAGAAGCGGACAAAAATTTGTATACCGAAAAGAAGCAAAAAAAATGCCGAAGTAATCAAACTGAAGAACAGACTTCAAGATTGTAATAAAATTAGATTGTAAAAAAAATAGATGATGTATTTATGAAAAATATTGCGGTTCTTATAAACAGTCTTACAATAGAATATTCCCTTAGTGTGTTAAAGGGAATTTCTGATTTTTTTAAAGATAAAGATGTCAGACTTATTATCGGGCAGGTAAAATCTCCTCATTGTAAAGACGGAATGTATGAGTACCAGTGCTGGAGCGGAACTAGTAATCTTTTTTCACAGCAGATAGACGGAGTAATTGTAATTACAGGTTCTTTTTCTTCTACAATGACAAAAGAGGAACTTTCGACTGCTTTGCGTCTGTTCCCCAAAAAGCCGCTTGTTTCTGTTGGAATTAAACTTGATATTCCAGGAAGCGTTTCTACAGGAATTCAATGTTTTGCTGCGTATGATTCTGTCGTAAAACATTTAAAAGAAGTTCACGGATGCCGTCGCTTTGCATATATGTCGGCGTGTAGAACTCAATCAGAAGAAGCATTTGAGCGTCTTGAAGCATTTAAGGCGGCTTTAAAAAATAATCGTCTGGAATTTGATGAAAATCTTTTATTCGACGGATTTTATACCTCAAGTTCTGCAATGGAAATTTTATCAAAAGCGTATCCAACCAAAGAATCAGTTAATTTTGATGTAATTCTTACCGCAAATGATCTTATGGCTTTAGGCTGCCAGAAAGTTTTGCAGAATCTGGGCCTGCGAATTCCGTTTGATGTAAAAGTTTTTGGTTATGATGAAACCAGTCATGCCGGAATGTCAACTCCAAAACTTTCTACAATTGATCAGCAGATTTACGAACAGGGAATGCTTTCTGCAAAACTGCTTTTGAAAAAACTTGACGGACGAAAAGTTCCAGCAATTACCCAGTTAAGATGTGCTCCAGTGTACAGACAATCCTGCGGCTGTATTCCTCTTGATAATTATTTTGACGTTTTTAAGGATGAAAGCGGCGTAATTCATACAAGTTCAGAAGTTATGCAAAAAAGATGGCATACAAACGACGTTTATTACAGCTTCCTTTCCGAAATTAATGATATTTATACACTTTTTGACCTTACAAAATCTGCGGCAACTCTTAGACGGCTTTCTTATTCAATGAAGTATATTTTGCCGGATGCAGGAATTTCAAAAATTGCAGTTTGTCTTTACGATGAGCCGCTCGTTCTTAACCGCGAAGATGATTTTGAACTTCCGGACAGAATTAATCTTACAATGGTTGTTTCTACAGACGATGTTCAGCTTTTTCTTGATAACAAATATCCGTTTAATCCGCGTGAACAGATTTTCCCAGAAGCGTTGTTTGATAATGAAAGCGGTTCCTTTATACTTCAGCCAATCTTTTCTGGTGAAAAAAACTACGGTTATGTTTTCTGTGAATTAAGTCATGCAGATTATGCAATTTACAGTATTTTCCTAAAAATCATCATTAATTCAATTGCAGAAGCTTTTGAATATACAAAATCGGTTTCGGAAAATAAAAAACTTTCGGAACAAAATATTCAGCTTTTGGAAAGTAACTGCGACCTTAGCCGACGTTCAATGAGCGATGAACTTACAAAAATCTTGAACAGACGCGGATTTAAGGAACTTGGACAAAATGCAATCAATCTTGCAATAGAGATGAATTCTGGCGGGCTTGTTTTTTATGCAGATATGGACGGCCTAAAACAGATTAACGATACTTACGGTCATGATTTTGGTGATGAGGCAATAAAAATAATGGCTTCGGTTCTTACAAAAGCTTTGCGTGCAAATGATGTTGTTGCAAGAATAGGCGGCGATGAATTTGCGGTTGTTGCTCCCGGAATGAATCATGAAGTTCTAGAAAAATTCAAGCTTAAATTTGAAAAATACAGCAAGGAATCTTGCGAACAGCATAAATTGCCATTTGTGATTGAAGCAAGTTTTGGAGCGGCAGAATTTAACCCGAATCATACATCTTTAAAAGAACTTTTGACGCTTGCTGATGAACGGCTTTATGTTGTAAAAAATCAGAAACATAAATCTAAAAATTAGAAGAATACAAATTGCCCGTTATGCTTGTAAATGATATATTTACTGCATGGAAAACAAAAATAACGTAACAAAAAAAATACCCGCAAGAAAAGACGTTCCTCAAAGCGACAAATGGAACCTTTCTTCTATTTTTAAATCAATATCTGAATGGGAAGAATCTTTAAAAGAGATTCCTCAATTGACTGCAAAAGTTCTTGAATTTAAAGGCAAACTAGGAACTTCCGCCGAAACTTTGCTTGCTGCACTTAAAGCTGTAGAAGCCTTGCTTTTAAAATGCGAAACTGTCTACCATTATGCCGCTCTTGAACACGAAGCCGACGAAGATGATACTGCTGCTTCTGAACGTAACGGTAAAGCAATAATGGCTTATACAAAAATGGATGCCGAAACAAGCTTCTTTGGCCCTGAACTTAAAACAATAGACCAGAACCAGCTTTTGGAATGGAGCCGTCGTCCTGATTTTGCTGATTACCGCATTTATATAGAAAAAACAATCTATATGCAAAAGTTCCAGCTTTCCGAAGCCGAAGAGCGCATTCTTTCTTTACAGGCTGAATCTGCACAAACTGCCGACCAGACTTTTAGTGTGCTTACCAATGTTGATATGAACAAAACTTTTGGTACAGTTACCGAAGATGGTGTTGAAAAACAGCTTACCGAAACTACCTGGTCTGTATTCATGCATTCACAGGATAGAAAAGTTCGTGAAGAAGCTTATAAAAAATTCTATGCAAAATACGAAGAACATCAGAATACGCTTGCCGCTTTGTATGCAGGTTCTGTAAATCAGGATATTTTTCTTGCAAGAGCCCGCGGTTATAATTCTGCTTTGGAAAAGAGCCTTTATTCAAACAAAGTGCCGGTTTCTGTTTATCATAATCTTATTGACTGCATTCACAAAAATCTTGGAACTTTGCACGAATACTACAAATTGCGCCGTCAGGTTCTTGGTGTAGACGAACTTCGTCATTATGATGTTTACGTTCCTCTTGTAAAATCTGTAAAAGCACACACAACTTACGATGAAGCTGTAGAAATCTGCCGTAACGCACTTGCTCCTTTGGGAAAAGAATATACCGACAGACTCTGCGACGGTTTAAAAAATGGCTGGGCAGACCGCTACGAAAATATCGGTAAAAGAAGCGGTGCATTTAGTTCAGGAAATTACATTGGAGACCCGTTCATCCTGTTAAATTACAACGAAGACAATATCCGTGATGTATTTACAATGGCTCATGAAGGCGGACATTCAATGCATTCATGGTATTCGGTTCATAATAATCCTTTTATGTGTTATGATTACACAATTTTCGAAGCCGAAGTTGCCTCAACTTTTAACGAAGAACTTGTTTTTGAATATCTTCTTAAAAATGCAGAATCAAACGAAATGAAAACTTATCTTTTGAGCATGCGTGCTGATGATATTCTTGCAACTTTACACCGCCAGACAATGTTTGCCGAATTTGAACTTAAATGCCACGAATTTGTAGAAAACGGCACACCATTAACAACAGAACTTTTGCGCAAAACTTACCGCGAACTTCTGGAACTTTATTTTGGCGATGAAATGCATTTTGAATCTAATTCCGACATGGAAGGCCTTAGAATTCCGCATTTTTACAGCGCATTCTACGTTTACAAATATGCAACTGGAATTTCTGCTTCTCTGGCACTTGCTAAAAAAGTTACAAATGGTGGTGAAAAAGACCGTGAAGATTACTTTAAGTTCTTAAAATCTGGTGGTTCACGCTATCCAATTGAATCTTTGCGTGTTGCAGGCGTTGATATGGAAAAAACAGAACCGGTTCAGGCTGCTTGCGATGAATTTGCTTCGATTGTGAACCAGCTTAAGACATTGCTTCTTAAAAAATAAGTGATTTTTTGAGCTTCTGTTGCCGATAATTTATAGAAGGATAATCGTGTAATGACTTCTTTTCAAAAAGTCGCATTTAGTTTTCTTACAGCTGCCGTCCTTTTTACAGGATTCGTTTTTGTTGCACAGGCAAAATTAATTGATGCAATAGAAACAAGATTTTTTGCTAAATCAAAAATTGCAGAAAATCAACAGCAGCTGGATGAAATTGCCAAA
The DNA here is from genome assembly GCA_024680155.1 of Treponema sp. Classification (GTDB taxonomy): domain Bacteria; phylum Spirochaetota; class Spirochaetia; order Treponematales; family Treponemataceae; genus Treponema_D. The sequence continues at coordinate 11,004 of JAILCM010000126.1, read as the reverse complement.
GCTTGCGATTCATACATTCAGAATATTCTCTCTTCTTTTGAAAATGGCGAAAATGCTTATTTAAATTCGCCTGATATAAGAAGTTATGTCTATTTAAATCCTTCCGAAAAAGTTGAAGCAAGCAGACGTTTACTTACAAATCAGATTTTAACTCAATTTCCTGCAATTGAAGGCTTGCGTCTTTTGGAAAAGAACGGGCGAAATATAAATTTTAGTACAATTGAATCTGATATCCTTGAAACAAACGGCTTAATCCGAAAATACAAAAATTATCCCGACTTAAAAGAAGATTCTACTTATTTTGACGAGTCATTAATCCTTACCGACGAATTTAATCCTACCCGAAAAATCCTTTTTGATTCGCAAAATAACCGCATTACAATTTCTTTTCCGTTTTACAAAAATGACGACACGTATTTTGGTGCCTTTTTGTGTTATTTGAATGTGCGTTCAATTGAAAATTTACTGTATGATAATCATTCTTTGAGTCTTGGAACATCGCTTTCACTTGTTGCTTCTAAAGATTATTTAACAGGTGGATTTGTAGCCGGCATTCCTTTTGATAATACGCAGGCATTTAATGATGCAATTGTAAAAAAATGGAATTCATCGTCATTAAAAGATGGTCAGCCGGATAGAATTCTTGCTTCGGAAGATGGAACAATTTGGGTAATGCTTCCGGTAACAGGTGTAAAGAATATAAAATTTGGTGGGGTTTATAAAAATTCATCTTTTGAACTTAGTCAGGAAGCTGTTTGGGTAATTTATATCTGCGTATTTATAACAATTCTTCTTGTTGCATATCTGTTGTTTAGTTTAAAACGTGATTATATGACGGTTGTAAAATCGCGGATTAAAAAGGTTCAGTTTGGAATAATAAACGAATATCTGCAAAATAAAGAAGAAGTTGAATGGGAAAGTGTAGCAAAACAGCTTGAATTTAGAAAACAGGAATTTTGTGAAGAAATAAAAAAGAGTGTAGGTGGAAATTCAAAAAATCATACAAAAGAAATTGATGCCTTCCTTGATTCCAGCTGGGATGAAATAATTTCGGTAATAAAAGCTTCTAGTAAAAAAGCTTCTGTTCAAAATAATTCTGGTGCAAGTATAGAAGAAATTCGTGCAGTTCTGGAAGATGTTCTTAAAACTGTAAAATTGACTGTGAATGCCGTCCAGACTGTACAAACGGTGCCAGGGGAAAAAGCTGAAAAAAAGTCTGCTTCGGTTGTGACGGTTGAAGAAGTAGAAGAAGCTACGGAAATCGAGGAAGTTGAAGAAGCAGAGGCACTTGAAGAAGTAGAAGAAGTAGAAGAAGCGGACGAATTAGAGGACGCAGAGCCTGTTGAAGAGATAGAAGAAGTTGAAGATGCAGAGGACTTAGAAGAAGCCGAAGAAGTTGAAGATGCAGAGAATGTTGAGGAAATAGAAGACGCAGAGGAAATTGACGATACGGAAGATTTAGATGAAGCCGAAGAGATTGAGGATGCAGAGGATTTAGAAGAGACTGACGGGGTAGATGAAGCAGAAGAAATTGAGGACGCAGAGCCTGTTGAAGAGATAGAAAACGCCGAAGAAGTTGAAAGTGCAGAAGAAATTGAAGAAGCTGAGGAAATTGACGATGAAGAGAAACTAGAAGAGGCTGAAGCACTTGAAGAGGCGGATGAATTAGAAGAAGCTGAAGAAGTTGAAAACGCGGAAGATGTTGCAGATTCTGAGCCTCTAGATGAAGTTGAAACTGCCGAAGAATTAGAAGATCTTTCCGAATTAGAAGAGGTTTCTGAATCCGAGGCTTCTGTTTCTGATGTATTTATGTATATTCCGCCTATTCCCGTTTCTACCGGAGATATTTACGAAGATTGCATAGATTCTTATGGATTGAAAAATGATACTTTTGCAACAGTAGAAACCGTTTTTGGTGAACAATTGTGCATTGGTGAGGAATATACTCCGGAACGTAAGAAATTTAATTATGATATTACTTTCTCTGCTTATAAACCAACTTTCTTTGGTGAAACTGAACAAATTGACGAATTAATTCCTCTAAACGAAAATTCTGCTTTTGCAATGACACAGTTTGCTTCAAATCAAAATCAGGCAGAAATTGCCGAACTGGAAGAAGAAACTACAGAAGCAATTGTTGAAGAAAACGGCGTTTATACAATTTCGGATTCTCTTGCGTTTACAGATCTTGCAGTTAATCCTGACTTAAAAAATCTTGTTGATTCCGTACTAAAATAACTATTTTTTTGAATCTTTTGAATAAAGGCAAAGTAAAGGTTCTGCTTCAAAAAAAGCGAATGCATTTAAATAATCATCACTATCACCTTCATTCACAATTTTAAATTCATCCAGATAAAATTCCGTATTATTTTCCGTTGGCAGATATTCAAGCCCACGCTGCATCAAAACTGCGGTTCCATTGTTGGAGTCGGTAAGTTCCATTTGTGTAATTGTCCATTCCGATTTAATTGCGTCCAGAATGAAGGAGTTTTTATCTATCCCTGTTTCCACTTTGTCATTTTCTAAAAGCAATCCTTCTTTCAACTTTTGAATTGCATTTTTTATAACTTCGTCTGCATCTTTTGTTTTTGCAACATTTTGAATTATAAGTGCTGCGCAATCCATTTGAGAACGTGGTAATGCTACCGAAACCGTTGCCTTTTGTAAGTTTGCACTAGAATTATTTATTGAATCAATTTCTGTCTGAATCATTTTGCACAAATACACCAAAAGTGCGTTGAATCTAGGAAAATCTTCACTTTTTACTTCCGGTGCCTGGAATAAATACATCACTGGGTCTAAAAATTCTGTAGTCGGAATAAGAACTGCCGGCATTGGTGGAGCTTTTTCTGCTGGAATGTCTGTTAAAAAAGTGTGAGTAATTTTTACGGATGCGCGTCTGTTTTTTAATTGTTCAGCTTCGTAAGTTGGAAAACTGATTTTTTCTTCGTGAGCAGTCAACAATCCTAATGTAGAATTTAAAACTTCCGTGTAATTTTTTGCATAATCACCTGTAATTATAACCGAATAACGCGACGCATCTAAAAGCCGAGGATATTCACTCATGATTTTCTGGAACTGAATTTCGGTCAAAACGTCATCTTTTGCATTAAAAATCGGAACAAAATCGGTCATAGGGTACAATTTTTGAACCGCGTAATCAAAAAGCTGATTTACCGAACTTCCATTGTAAAGCCGTTTCTGGTACTGTTTTGCCGCAACAATACGGTCTGCAATTGCAGGGCTTTCTTTTGTATAAATGAGCGCGTTACTTATACAAGAACAGCAAAGTTCAAAATCTTCTTTATAAAATTCTAATGTTATGTAACTGCTTGCCATATTTGTTTTATGTTCAATTTTGGGAAGTTCGTACTTAAAAAATCCGCTGTTAGAAATACATTCATTTTGTATGTTTGCCGCAAGAAAATGAATCATAATTTCTTCAAAGCCGGGCTCGTTTGGTGAATAAAGTTGACCGCCACGAATAGAAAGAAGCAGCGTCATTTTTGAAAAATTGTTTGTAAATTTTGCAGTAACTGGAATTCCGTTTGTAAGTTGCGATTTTTGAATTTGCGCAAGATTTTCGTTATAAAAAATCTGATTTCCAGCTTTCTGGTATTCATCTTTAAGGTCGAGCAGCGTTTCTTCGTCAGTTATTAAAACTTGTTCAAAAATTTTCTGATTATACCAGACTGCATTTTTCTTTGTTATTTCTTCAAAGCCAAGTTTGTCGTATTCTTTTTTGTTTTTCTTGTAATCGGCAGAATTTATTATTACAAAAACAAACGGTTCTTCATCAATAAAGTTTTCTATAAAATCATTTTGAATTATCCGGTTGATTTTAATTTTTCGCGATAAAAGTTCGTCAACAAAAATAGATTGTGTTTTTGTTTCAAATGCTTCTTCGGGAGTTTTGTAAAATGGTTCGATTGCCCAAAAAGATGCTAGTTTTTCCATAAAATGCGAGGACGAAGTTTCAATTTTGTCCATGTCGAAAATCAGATTTTGTTTTTCAAACTGGAATTCGTCGGGCTGAAGTTCCATAAATGTTTGTTTTGTCGCCTGAATAAAAAAATCAGCTTGTTTTGCAGAAGAGATTTTTTTGTTTGAAGGATTTTCCATTATTGACTGGATTATAAGGCGCGAATTGTCTTCGTTTTGAACTGAAGCTGCATCTATATATTCGTAGCCGGGAATGTTCAATTCTGCAATATTCAATAGATAATTTTTGAAAAATGAATAATCGGAACTTAAAGTTGCCGCTGCAAGGTCACAGGCTTCGGAAGTTTGATTTGTATATTGAATTACAATCTGCGTCATTTCTTTTGAAAAATCTGTTCCGTGAATTACAAATTTTCGACCAGAATTTAGCGGCTGATGTTTTTTCTTTGTAGGTTTTTGTGAAGAAAAATAATAATCTCCAAAAAATGCCTGAACAAGATTTATAGTTTCGTCCTTTTTGATGTTTCCGCTTATAAAAATTGCACTGTTTTGCGGTGTGTACCATTTGTTTTTGATTGTATTTAAAATTGACCGCGCTGTGCTTTTCTGAATTTTTGTAAAAAGTGGTGCATAAACTCCTGAATCGTGTTTCCATGGGGCTTCGGAAAAAACTCGTGAATCAATTGCGGCATTTAAAAATCCAGTCGGATTATCAAGATTTGTGCGGACTTCCTGCTGCATTTTTGTAAATTCTTTTGTCAAAAGTTCGTCGTCAAAATTTGCTTCAAAAATAGATTCTGCAAGGAAAGAAAGTGCTTTTTCGGTGTCAGGTGCTGTGGTGTTGATTAAAAAACTTGATGAATCAGCGTTGCATTGAACTTGATCGAAGTTTTGTATCCCTGTCATCATTTTGTTTGATTCAACTGCGTTTTGTTCGATTAAGCGTGTGTACAACTTAAAATATCCGGCATTATCCTTTGTTTGTGAAGAAAAACCTGCTCTAACGCAAAATTCAATTCTTACAAGAGGAGTTGCGTTATCTTCCAATAAAAAAACTTCAAGTCCGTTTTCGAGTGTGTATTGGCTTACATTTTGTGATGGAATTGCCCAAAGTCCAAGCGCTGTAAAAATAAATGCCAGAAACAAAAAAAGGATTTTCTTCATATAATAAAATTACCACAAAAAACACCACAAAAACAACATGCTAAAAAAAGTCCACAAAAATACGCTAAAAATTCTGTTGTGAAAAATTACTTAATAGGCTAAAATGACTTGCTATGGTCAATGTCGATTATAAGGAAGAAGTGTCTTCTGTTACAATTCCGGAGTCTCTCTTAAAAGGTAAGCGTCATCTTACAAAATCAGAAATCCGGGTTCTTCAGAAAAATTCTAACTACAACGAAGATTCATCCTGGAGAAATGTTTATGTAGAAGCAGAAGATGGTTTCTTTGACCCTAAATTTATTCAGCATACAGCATTTTCCGGTTATGTTATTCTGGGCAAACTAAGAACTGCAATCCTTTCCTATAATGACCTTCATCTTCATGCTGGAATTTACAGTTCAAATTTAAATAACTGTGTAATTGGTGATGATTGTGTAATCCGTAATGTTGCTTATATGGACAATTATCACATTGGAAACCGCGTAATTCTTTTTAATGTTCAGGAAATTTGTTGTACAAAGCATGCAAAGTTTGGACAGGGAATTTTAAAACAAGGCGAACCTGAATCTCACCGAATTTGGATTGGTGTTGCAAACGAAAATGATGGCCGAGCTGTTCTTCCTTTTGAAACAATGATTCCTGCCGACGCTTATATCTGGTCACATTACCGCGAAGATAAAGAACTTCTTGCACGTTTTAAGGAACTTACTGAATATGGAAATTCCGGCGAACTTAACACTTTTGGCTGGATAGATGACGATTGTGTAATTAAAAATTCAAACATTTTAAAAGATGCAAAAGTTGGAAAAGCTACTTACATAAAAGGTGCGTTTAAGTTAAAAAATATTACAATCCGTTCATCCGAAGAAGAACCGTCTCAGATTGGTGAAGGTGTTGAACTTGTAAATGGAATTGTTGGTTTTGGATGCCATATTTTCTACCAGGCGGTTGGTGTTCGTTTTGTTATTGGAAGAAACTGCCAGTTAAAATATGGAGCGCGAGTTCTTAATACCGTTCTCGGTGATAATTCTACAGTTTCTTGCTGCGAACTTTTGAATAATCTTATTTATCCATTCCATGAACAGCATCATAATTCATCATTTCTTATTGCAACAACAGTTATGGGACAGTCGAATATTGCGGCTGGTGCAACTATTGGAAGTAATCACAATTCACGCAGTCCTGATGGCGAAATTTTTGCAAAAAGAGGTTTCTGGCCAGGTTTGTGCAGTGATTTTAAGCATAATTCACGATTTGCTTCTTTTGTTCTTGTTGCAAAGGGTAGTTACGAAAATGAACTTGATATTCAGTATCCTTTTGCGCTTGTTACACGTTCGTCAGCTAATACTTCTGGAATGGGTGGGGCAATAAATGTAATTCCTGCCTGGTGGTTCATGTATGATATGTTTGCAATATCGCGCAATAACAATAAATTTAGAAAACGCGACCGCCGCAAAAGAATTATTCAGAGAGTTGAAACTGATCCTTTAGCTCCAGATACCATGGAAGAATGTATTTATGCAATCGACCGTCTTATTGAGCTTACGGCAGAGTATCTTAAAAAGAATGAGCCTGAAGTTTTTGAAAATTGCAAGGATAAAAAAGATGAATTGCAATGTGCAAAAGATTATATGCATCGTAATTCGGATGTAGATATTACCCTTGAAGATTCACGTTGTCAGAAAAAGTACGGAGCAATTATTCACAAACCAATTCAGGCATATAAAATGTATCGTCGTATAATAAAATATTACACTGTACGTACATTAATGGAATTTTGTAATGAATCTGCATACGAAAGTCTTAATTTTGAAATTATAGAAAAAATTCGTGCTATTCCGCTTTATACAAAATGGGAAAATGTTGGTGGACAGATTGTTCCTTCAGAAAAAATTCAGGAACTTTTTGCAAAAATAAAAAATCACGAAATTGAAGAGTGGAATGAGGTTCATAATTTTTACAACCTTTGTGATGCTGCGTATTTGCTTTATAAAACAAGATATTCGCTTTATCTTTTGGAATTCCTTTATTCATGCCCTATTGAAGAGTTTTCTCTTGACTTGTACCGCAACATTACAGATGATGTTTTTGTTGTAGCCTGCGACATGTATAATGCGGCAATAAAATCACGCGAAAAGGATTATACCGATTATTACCGCAATATGACTTACCATAGCAAAGAAGAAATGGATAATGTAATTGGACCTTTGGAAGATAATTCATTTTTAAAACAGATGCACGAAGATACAGAACATTTTACAAATTCAATAAATCATATTTTTGAAGGACTAATAAAATAGGCAATGAATCCGAACGGAAAATACAGGGCTTTTAAACCTGCTCCTTTGACGAACAGAACCTGGCCCACAAAAAGTATAAAAAAAGCTCCAGTCTGGTGTTCCGTGGATTTGAGAGACGGAAATCAGGCATTGGTAAATCCTATGGGAGTTGACCAGAAGCTTGAATTTTTCGACTTGCTTGTAAAAATTGGTTTTAAAGAAATTGAAGTTGGTTTTCCTTCTTCGTCCCAAACTGAATATGATTTTTTGCGCAGATTAATAGAAGAAAAGCATGTTCCAGATGATGTAACGCTGCAGGTTTTGTGTCAGGCACGTGAACATCTGGTAAAAAAGACTTTTGAAGCGCTGGAAGGTTGTAAAAAAGCAATTTTTCATATTTATAATTCTACATCGCCGGCGCAAAGACTTTACACTTTTAATAAAACAAAAGAAGAAATTAAGCAGATTGCAGTTGATGGCGTTCGTTGTGTAAAAAATTGTATGTCCGTTTTAGAAGGTACGCAAATTCAGCTGGAATATTCTCCCGAAAGTTTTTCTAATACCGAAATTGATTACGCCGTTGAAATTTGCAGGGCTGTTATGGATGAATGGGGGGCTACTCCAAAAAATAAAGTCATTCTTAATCTGCCGACGACGGTTGAATGCTGCCTTCCTAATCATTTTGCCGACCAGATTGAATATTTTTGCCGTAAAATTGGTAGCAGAGATAGTTGCATTATTTCACTTCACAATCATAATGACCGTGGAGAAAGTGTTGCCCAATGTGAACTTGGACTTTTAGCCGGCGCAGAACGAGTTGAAGGCTGTCTTTTTGGTAACGGTGAACGAACTGGAAATCTTGATATTATAACAGTTGCGCTGAATATGTTTACCCAGGGAATTGACCCCGAACTTGATTTTTCAAATATTCCGTTTATTTCAAAAGCTTTTACGCGTCTTACAGGAATGGAAATTTATCCGCGTTTACCATATTCCGGCGAACTTGTTTTTACAGCTTTCAGCGGTTCTCATCAGGATGCAATCAGAAAAGGAATGTCGGCTCGAGTAAATATGAAGCCAAATGAACTTTGGGATGTACCGTATCTTCCTATTGACCCGCATGATATTGGCCGTCACTACGAAGGAATTATTAGAATTAACAGTCAGAGCGGAAAGGGCGGTGCTGCTTATATTCTTGAAAAACATTTTGGAATTGTTGCGCCAAAAGCAATGCATCCTTATATTGGTGCTGTTGTAAAAGAAAAAGCCGATTCTTTGCAGAGAGAGCTCACTTACGAAGAAGTTTACGGAATTTTTGCCGAAAAATGGCTTAATACTAAAACTCCGCTTGATGTAAAAGAAATTACAGAACGCCATATAGAAGGTGAGCGCGGTTCAAACGAAGACGAAAAAGTAGAAGCAGACGCAACCGTAATCTGGCAGAACGTAACTTACAAAGTTTCTGCACACGGAAACGGACCTTTGGATGCTTTTGTTGCAGCTTTAAAGCAAACACCTGCTCCAAAATTCAATATTGTTTCCTTCCATGAACATTCTATTGGCGGTGGTTCAGATACAAAGGCTATGGCTTATGTTTGTATTGCAAAAGAAAACGGCGAAGAAGCGTGGGGTGTTGGAAAAAGTTCAAATGTTGGCCGAGCCGGTATTGCAGCTGTAGTTTCTGCTTTAAATTTTATTAAATAACGTGTATAATACGATTTACCAAGAATCTTCCCGGTGGGTTTATAAAATACTGGGGGGGGGTATGAATTATGATTGAATATATAGCTATTGCTGCTTCTTTAGTGCTAAGTTTAGGAATTGTTCCTATAATTATAGCAATCTGTAAAAAATTTTCTCTTTATGATGAAGTAGACCCAAGAAAAATTCATCAGGGAAACATTCCTCGTCTTGGTGGTATTGCCGTATTCTTGTCATTTGTTGTTGTTTCTTTTGTTCATACTAGATTTTTTATGCCTGGAGAAATGATAAAGGTATGGCCTCTTTTGGTTGGTGGAGCAATTATACTTATTGCCGGAATTCTTGACGATTTGCTTGATTTGCCTGCAAAATTGAAATTTGTAATTCAGGCAGTTGCTGCTTTAATAGTAGCGTTAAGTCCATTTAATTTTACTCAGCTTTTTGGATGGCAGATGCCGGTTGTTCTTTCAAAAATTCTCTCTTTCTTCTGGATTCTGGCACTTGTAAATGCATACAATCTTATTGACGGTATGGATTGGATTTGTTCTGGAATTTCGTTCCTCACAATTTTTACAATTTCAATCATTTTGCGTCTTGAAGGTGTAAGTTATTATATTATTGGCTTTATTTTGTGTGCGTCTATTCTTGGATTTATGTTCTGGAACAGACCTCCTGCAAGAATCTTCCTTGGAGATGGTGGAAGTCAAACTTTGGGATACGTAATTGCAGTATTACCAATAATTTCTAATAATAATCCAGATATTAATTTTGGAAAGATTGTTGCTGTTGTTCTTCTTACTTCAATTCCAACTACAGATGTTTTAGCGGCAGTTTGGCGACGTTTGCGCGATCATCGTAAAATTTTTAGTGCGGACCGTGCTCATATTCATCATAAACTTTTAAATGTTGGATTTGGAAAGAATTCTGCAATCTTCTTTATACTTCTTTTACAGATTTTCGTTTGTTTTTCGGTTTTGCTTGCGTATGTTTCTGACAGAAATATTGGTTGTGTAATAATGATTTTTATGTATATCGTTATAGAAGCTGTTTTTATTACCTTCCATTATTTGAATCACAACGTAAATTTGCGTAATGCAGGAAAATTGCAGAGTAATCCTCAGGAAGAACACGGTTTTAGAGATAAAAATAAAACTCAAGATGAAGAGCCAAATAAGGAAAATGAATAAATGAGTTTTAAACTGGCAATTTTTGACATGGATGGTACGATTTTAAATACAATCGACGATCTTACCGATTCATGTAACGTTCTTTTGGAACAATATGGGCTTCCAACACACACTGTAGATGAATTTAAATTTTTTGTAGGAAACGGAATTCCAAAAGCTGTAGAACGCGCTCTTCCGCAGGGAACTGATGAGGCATTTTTTAAGAAATTTCTTGCTGAATATATTGAATATTACGAAAATCACTGTGCAATTAAAACTGCTCCTTACAAAGGAATTCCAGAATGCATAAAAACTTTGCGTTTTCATGGTGTAAAAATTGCCGTAAATACAAACAAAATTGAACCTGCTGCAATTGAACTTTGTAATAATTATTTTCCGGGGCTTTTTGATATAATAAGTGGAAGCAGACCGGGAATGCCGCCAAAACCCGCTCCAGATGGTATTTTTGAAATTTTAGAGCGTGCAGGAATGACAAAAGAAGAAGCAGCCGCTCCTGATGGTGCAGTTTTTATCGGCGACTCGGATGTTGATATTCAGACCGGACTTAATGCCGGAATTAACGTAATTGGCGTTGACTGGGGCTTTAGGGGACGCGATTTTCTTTTGCGGCACAAAGCACCTCGCGTTGTAATGTCTCCATTAGAATTAGTTGCAGAAATTGTACAAGACTAAGGTTTTTTGTATAATAGCTAATCTATGTCTGGATTTTATGATTATTATGATGTAGCAGT
>JAILCM010000171.1 GCA_024680155.1 Treponema sp. | reverse complement strand
CGTGCCTTTGAAAAAATTGCCGGTGTCCAGGTTTACCGCCCGGATGTTGCCGGCCTTATGGGTGCTTATGGTTCTGCCCTTATTGCTTACGACCAGTGGCAGGACCTTATGATGCCAAAGCCTGGCGAGCCTGAAGGAACTGTACATGATGTGCGTTCCGGAATTGCAACTCTTGAGCAGCTTAATAACTTCCATGTAGACCTTGAGCTCCGCCGCTGCGGTAAGTGCCAGAACAACTGTCTTCTTACTATTAATACCTTCTCAACCGGTGACGAAAAACGTACCTTCATTACAGGTAACCGCTGCGAAAAGGGTGCCGAGCTTGAAGGTAATGTAATTGACGCAAGCAACAAAAAGAATACCGGACTTGATGATGATGACGCAGGTCCGCTTCCAAATCTTTTTGAATGGAAATACAAGAGACTTTTCAACTACGTGCCTCGTAAGCCGGAAGATGCTCCAATGGGAGACGTTGGTATTCCGCGAGTTCTCAATATGTATGAGAACTACCCTATGTGGTTTACCTTCTTTAATGAGCTTGGATTCCGTGTAATTTTGAGCCAGCGTTCAAGCCGTACAGTTTACGAAAAAGGTCTTGAAACAATTCCATCTGAATCAGTATGTTATCCTGGAAAAATAAGTCATGGTCATGTAGAAAGCCTTATTCAGCGCGGCATAAAGTTTATTTTCTATCCTTGTGCACCGTATGAACATCAGGAAGATGCAGGGGCAGGTAACCACTATAATTGTCCTATTGTAACAAGCTACCCGGAAGTTCTCCGCAATAATGTTGATGAACTTCGTCAGGACCCTACAATCACTTACATGGATCCATTCCTGCCAATTTACGATAAACCTCGCCTTGCAGAACGTCTTTGCGAAGAACTTCTTCCAAAATTTCCAAAGCTTACCCGCGAAGCAATAAATGCCGCTGTAGAAAAAGCCTGGAATGAACAGGAAAAATTCCGTGCAGAAGTTCGCCAGAAGGGTGAAGAAGCTGTTGAAGAAATTATTACAAAAGGCGGAAGCGGAATTGTTCTTGCCGGTCGTCCATATCACCTTGACCCGGAAATCAATCACGGAATTCCTGAAATGATTAACGGTCTTGGACTTGCAGTTCTTACCGAAGATTCTGTTGCTCATCTTGGAAATATTGAACGCCCGCTCAGAATTATTGACCAGTGGGTTTACCATAACCGTCTCTACCGCGCGGCTCAGTTTGTTTCTGAAATGCCGGACCTTGAACTTGTTCAGCTTACATCTTTTGGTTGTGGTTTGGATGCCGTTACTGCAGACCAGGTTGATGAAATCCTTCGTGCAAAGAGCCGCATGTACACTCTTATTAAAATTGACGAAGGAAGTAACCTTGGTGCCGTTCGAATCCGTATCCGTTCGCTTATTGCAGCAGTTAAAGAGCGCCGTCGAAACAAAACAAAAATTGTTAAAAAATCTTCTGCTTATAACCGCGTAATCTTTACCGAAGAAATGCGCAAAAACTATACGATTATTGGCCCTCAGATGTCGCCAATCCATTTCCGCATTTTGCAGAAGGCCTTTGCCGGAAGCGGTTACAATTTTGTTGTACTCGATTCAGTTGATCCAAAGGCAGTTGAAGCAGGTTTAAAATACGTAAACAACGATGCATGTTATCCTTCTCTTTTGGTTGCAGGCCAGATGATTGCTGCTTTGGAAAGTGGTAAATATGATTTGGACAAAGTTGCGTTGATTATCACACAAACTGGTGGTGGTTGCCGTGCTACAAACTATATTGGCTTTATTCGCCGTGCTTTAAATGATGCGGGCTGGGGCCACATCCCTGTTTTGAGTTTAAGCGCTCAGGGCTTTGAAAAAAATCCAGGCTTTAAGATTACCTTGCCATTCCTTCACCGTCTTGTAAAAGCAATCATGGTTGGCGATGTTTTAATGCGAGTTCTTTACCGAACCCGTCCTTACGAAGCAATTTCTGGAAGTGCAAATCAGCTCTACGAAAAATGGACTGCAATTGCAGAAAAAGAGGCAGGTTCTCTTTCAATCCACAAATATCACAAGCTTTTGAAAAATATTGTACGCGATTTTGATAATCTTCCGCTCAAACCAATTAAAAAGCCTCGTGTTGGTGTAGTTGGCGAAATCCTTGTAAAATTCCATCCGACTGCAAACAACCAGATTGTAGAAACAATTGAACGCGAAGGTGCTGAATGTGTAATGCCAGATTTAGCAGACTTTTTCTTTTATTCATTTGCAACAGGAATTTTCCGCCACGAACAGCTTGCCTTCCCTAAAAAGACAGAACGTAATGCAAAACTTTTTGTCTGGTTCCTTGAACTTTACCGCAATAAGATGAAAAAATATCTTAGAAAGAGCCGCCGTTTTGAAGCCCCTTCTTCCATTTACGACCTTATGAAAGGTGTAGATGACATTGTTCAGCTTGGTAACATTACGGGCGAAGGATGGTTTTTAACTGCAGAAATGGTAGAGCTTATTCATTCAGGCTGCCCAAGTATTGCCTGCGTTCAGCCGTTTGCCTGTCTTCCAAACCATGTTACAGGAAAAGGAATGATTAAGGAACTTCGCAGACGCTTCCCGGATGCAAATATAAGTGCAATTGACTATGACCCGGGTAGTTCAGAAGTAAATCAGCTCAACAGATTAAAGCTGCTTCTTTCAAATGCACCGGTTGGTAAACATCCTGACGAAGATTCTGAAGGATTGATTCTTATGGAAGATGGAACTTTAATTCAGCCAGAAATTAGACGTGCAGAAGGTGCAACCGATACCGACCCCGCCGGAGAAGTATAAGTTGCGGAACTATAGATTTGCTGGAGAAGTTTTGATGTTTAAAATGATGAAAAAATTGAATTTAAAATTTGCGCTTTCAGTTTTGTTTGGGCTTGCAGTTTTTAGTATGCCTCTTTGTGCCGCTTACAACGACTGGGGAATTCCCGATTCATCCGAAATCCGTGCAAAACTTATCGAGCGCTGGTTCGAAGCTCCTCTTGCGGATGTACGTGCAAATCTTCCCGAAGTTTACGTGAATACTGCAGGTCAGCGTTTTCAGGTGCGTCTTGAAGAAACTGATGAAAATTTTGCAATTATTGTAGCGCCTTCTACAAAAATAACCGTCAATGTTTACACTTCAAAAGGCCTTACTAAAGAAGAGCAGGAAACTTTTCCCGGAGACATTGCCGGAAGCTGGGTTTTAATCCGCAATAAACAGACTGCAAAACCAGAACTAATCCGCTATTATTTTATGCCCGACAGCGAAGTTTACGTTCAATTTTCACCGTATGCAAAAACTTCCCTTGCAGATTTTGTGATTTTTGGAAATTATGCGGCAAAAGGTGTTTCTACAGGAATCCCGTTTTCAAAATATTACAACGCTTCTTTCCAGAAAATCCGCGAATACACACAAACTTCGCTTCCATGGGATTACGTTACAATTCCTCAAAATTCCTATGCTTCAATTTTGCAGATGGCAGGAATGATTCAGTCAAAACTTCCGCTTATTTCGTATGCACATGACACAATGTATGATGAAAATAATCAGGCGGTTTCGGTAAAAGATGGAAAGCCGGTTGAAATTGAAGATAAACGAATGCTTTCTTTAGGTTCAGCGGGTTTTATAAAATGGATTGCCGATGGACTTGTAGAGCCGATTGCCGGTTCAAAACTTGTTCGCGCTCCTCTTGTTAGAAATACCGTCGAAATTAAAGAAAACGGATATCAGGGAGTTCTTTCTCAAAAATATTCGCTTTATTTTTCGTTAGATTGGATTCGTAATATTGCTTCAGCCGTCATGTCGGTTTATACAGGAAAAGATTATCTTTTTAAAGATTCTGGAGTTGACGTTACTATTAGTCCGTTCGCTGCTTCTGTAACTAACGCGGGAACTGCAAATGCCGTTACTTTTGTTGATGATAATGGTTATCAGGTTGGGCTTTTAAAAGCACTTTTGTATGTACTTGCGTCTACTGAGCCTGATACTTTGTATTTTGGTGCAATTCGCGGAACCGACAGAACTGTTAGCCCGGAAATAAAATCTTTTAATGAATGTGTTGTTTTTATGCCATATTTTACAGATACAAAACGTTTTTCGTGCTATGTATTTATGAACGGTCACCAGATGACGCTTGAAGATTTTTGTATGATTTACGCTGATGATTTTGTATTTTTAACGCGGGTAAGGGCTTATAATTCTTTTTTCCCGGCGCCGAATAATTAGTTCTAAGGTCGTTTTATGAAAATTATAAAAAAAATGATTTTTTCTGCTGCGATGATTTTTACTTCATCTTTTTTATTTGCAGAAAACGGGCAGAATTTGCAAAATGAACAGTTGCAGAATGGGCAGAATGAGGAAGTTCAGGAGATTCAATCTGCTGCCCAAATTGTGATTGACGCAAAACAAAAACTTGATTCTTCTTTTACAAAACAAATCGCCGTTGCTGTAGAAAAACAGCTTTTACTAATTGAGCCACAGATTGAAGGTACACAAATAAAAAATCTTAACGATGCCTATTATTCACTTTTAATTGACTGCAAAGCCCTTCAGAATGATTGGAAATC
>JAILCM010000090.1 GCA_024680155.1 Treponema sp. | reverse complement strand
AGAACACAGAAAAAAAACAGAATAAAAACGGAAGTTCTTGTAAGCCGGAACAACCAGAATGCGGAATTTAACTTAGATTTATCTTTGATTTTTTTTTCTTCCATAAGTTATTCTTTAAATTTTAGTTTTATGATATATTATTAAATAAAAGGAATTAAGTCCATGAAGAAGTTTTTATTTATATTATTTATCGCTATTTTTTTACTTGCATCCGCTTATGTATTTTTATCAGGATGGACGCAGATTCGTATAAAACCAGATTCTTGTGGAATCGTAAAATCTAAACTTGGCGGATTAAAAGAAAAGCCAGTTCTTCCCGGTGAATTTTCGTGGCACTGGGATTTTATTATTCCAAAAAATGCAAAGCTTGAACAGTTTTCGCTTTTACCGTATTCAGCTGAAAAATCAATTTCGGGTCAAAGTCCTGTAAATGAACTTTACACTTTGCTTTACAACGACAATATGAATTATTCCTTTGATTTTTCAATTTCTCTTGCAATCGATTCTGAAGCAATCGTAAAACTTACACAAAAAAATATAATTTCTTCCAATGATGATTTAAAACAATATTTGGATCATGTTGCAGATTATGTCTGCCAGCTTACCGCAAGTTATTATTTAACAAAAGCACAGGCCGACCCAAATTTTAAGCCGGAATCTGTAAAGCGTTCTGAATTAATTCGAGCTCTTTCTTTGTACGAAGAATATCCCGAAATTGATGTTGCCGTTCTTGCTTTGCGTGATTATAAAATTCCAAATTATACGCTTTATAATAAATTCCAGAATATGATTTTGCAGGATCCATCGCTTTTGCATTCACTTTCGCCAAAAGTTCAGAGTGATTCTGGAGTGGGAACTGGTGCTTCTGGAAGTTCATCTGGATCTGGTGGTGCAAATTCATATACGCCGCCTGTTCAAAATCAAAATTCTTACGAAGAACCTTCAACGCAGGAGTTATAATTTAAAATGAAAAAAATAAAAGCAATTCGCGGGGCAGTGTGCTCAGAAAATACAAAAGAAGAAATAATCAAAAATGTTTGCGAAATGTGCAATCAGATTTTTGAAAAGAATGGATTACAGTCGGAAGATTTAGTTTCGATTCAATTTTCAATTACAGAAGAAATTACAAAAATAAATCCGGCTTCGGCATTACGTCGTGGAAAAACTTGCATTGATGTAACTGAATGTGCCTTGTTCTGCTGCCAGGAAGCTAAAATTGAAAATGGAATGAAAAACGTAATCCGCGTTATGATAACTTCTTACATGGATGAAAATACCACAAAAACAAATATATACTTAAATGGAGCCGAAAAATTACGTCCTGATTACACAAAGTAAAGTTGTAAGGACGTTTTTTTTAATTGCCTATGAAACTTTGGATTGTAAGTATGGAATGTGCCGGAATTGCAGAAGCCGGCGGTGTAAAAAATGTAACTTTCTCTTTGTGTAAAGAATTTGCAGAATTAAAGCACAAAGTTACGCTTTTTGTTCCAATTTTTAAATGCAACAGTTGGAATCTTGTTGAAAATTTTGAAAAAGCAGCTGAAGCTCAGGTTGAACTTTGCGGAAAAAAAGAAAACGTTCGTTTTTATAAAGCAACTTGTCGCGACGGAGATTTTTCTATTGTTTTTGTAAATCACAAAAGTTTTTATCAGAAAGAAGCAATTTATACTTATACCGAACACGAACAGCAGCAAAATCCTGAACACAAAAAAGGAGAAGGGCACAAAGACTTACTTTTTAAGGATGTACTTTTCCAGAAGGCAGTTTTTGAATACGGAAAAAGAATTCCGCGTTCCGAAGTTGCAGAAATAATCCATTGTCAAGATGCCTCTACCGCAATGATTCCGGCTTTTATTCAGGAAGCAAAGTGTTATTCAAAAACAAAATGCGTCGTAACAATTCATAATGCGGGCCCGTATTATCATCATGATTTTACAAGTATTGGTGAAGCGGCATGGCATACAGGACTTTCATCAGAACTTTTGGAAGCGTCACTTAACAAAAAATGCGTAGAACCTTTTTTAATTGCAGCAAATTGCGGCGCAGAACTTACTACAGTTTCCGAAAAATATGCCCAGGAATTGCTGGATCCGTTTAATACAGAAGCTACCGATGGACTTTCACCTTTGTTTGCAGAAAAGAAAGTTAAAATCACAGGAATTACCAATGGTTTCGATTTTGACCGTTACAATCCAGAAGATAAACAGGCATCTTTACTTCCGTTTGAATTTGCTCCTGAAAAAAATGAACTTGACGGTAAGCTAAAATGCAGAAAATTCTTTATTCAGAATATTGTTAATACAGATAATTTTGACTGTACCGGCGTAAAAAAGTTCGGAAAACTTGAATGTTCACCGTCTTATACAAAAGAAATTTTTATTTCTTATCACGGACGCATTACAAGCCAGAAAGGACTCACAGTTCTTACAAAGGCAATTCCAGCAATTATTTCTAATTTTGATAATGTACGTTTTGTAATTGCAGGGCAGGGCGAACCTTCTTTAGAAGATGAAATTATTCTGCTTACTCAAAAATACAAAGGTAAAATCACTTTTATGAACGGTTACAATCGTGTAATCGCGCGTCTTACAAGTGCAATATGCGATTTTATAGTTCTTCCAAGTTATTTTGAACCGTGCGGACTCGAAGATTTTATTGCTCAGGTTTACGGAACAATTCCAGTAGCTCATGCAACTGGCGGACTTACAAAAATTGAAGATGGAAAAACCGGCTTTTTATATTCAAATAATACTCATGAATGTTTGATTGCAAAACTTACCGAAGTAATTATGCTCTTTAATTTAAAACATGCCGTAATCAATAAGATTATAAAAGCTGGAGCCCAATCCGTACACAAAGAGTTTTATTGGAAAAATATAGTCAAAAATAAATATTTGCCATTTTTTAAAGAAATTTTGAAAAAATAGCATTTTTGTTATTGACTAAAAATTACATTTCATATATATTAAAACACGTTCAACGCAATTGAACAACACAACTTAAAAATGCTGCTTTAGCTCAGCTGGTAGAGCACGTGATTTGTAATCTCGGGGTCGTGGGTCCAAATCCTACAAGCAGCTTAAAAAGGGGAGTTCGCATAGCGGCAATTGCAAGGGACTGTAAATCCCTCGGCTCACGCCTCCAGAGGTTCGAGTCCTCTACTCCCCATGATGAACCAAGAGTTAGATAAAATCTAGCTCTTTTTTTTTGCAAAATTGATTTTTGACTTGCATTTTAATCAAAATTCATTCATTATTTATGAATAATATAATCATTCACTTAAAGGGTGAGGGCATAAAGTGAAAGTTCATTTTTGGGGAGTACGAGGATCAATTCCAACTCCAATAACACCACAGCAAATTCAATCAAAAATCATGGCTGTTGTTCAGCGTATTCAACCATCAGATTTGGAATCAGTAGAAACTCGTGGAAAATTTATTGCAAATCTTCCAGACTGGATTTACGGAACAACTGGCGGAAACACAGCTTGTGTAGAAATTAAAACAGAAGGAAATGAACTTATCTTTGATGCCGGAAGTGGAATTCGGGTTTATGGTAAAAAAGGCGTAAAACCACAAGATAAACATTATAATCTTTTTATGTCGCATTTTCATTGGGATCACATTCAGGGACTTCCATTTTTTGATTCTGCTTATGATCCGTCTGCCAAATTTGACGTTTTTTCACCTTGGAAAGATACAGAAAAATTTTTCCGCGATCAGATGAATCAGCCTTATTATCCGGTTCCTTTTGATGCTTTTACAAAAAATATTACTTTTCATCAAATTCAACCAGGTCAGGAAATCAAACTGGGAAATACTAAAATTGTATGCTGTAAAATGCACCATCCGGGAGATTCTTACAGTTATGCGGTTTTTGAAAATGGAAAAAAATTTGTTTATGCAACTGACGTAGAATTTAAAGCACAGGATTTTTTCTATTCAAAAGAAGCAGAAATTGTTTTTAGAAATGCCGACGGTGTTATTCTAGATTCTCAATACACTGTAGAAGAAGCTTATCACAAAGAAAACTGGGGCCATTCAGCATTTTGTTACGCTGTTGATTTTGCCGTTCATTGGAATATTAAAAAACTATATCTCTTCCACCATGAACCAACTTACGACGATAAAAAACTTAATTCAATTTTGCAGGCTGCAAGATGGTATGCACAATATATAGAACATTCGGAAGTTGAAATTTACCTTGCAAAAGAAGATATGGAGCTTGGTATATGATAAGCGAAGTACCTGCTTTTAAATTAAGCTATAATTTTACCGCCGAAGAAATTTCTCTGCTTGCACGTTTTTTGCGCGACAATATGGATAATCTTCCAGAAGGTTTGGAAAAATTTTATAAGTCATTAGAAGATTCTGTATATAATTCTTTATCTTTGGAAGAAGCGAGGCTTTTCTATTCATGAAAAAAAGATTTTTCGCTTTAGGAATTCTTATATTGCTGAATGTGGCTGTTGCTTCAGGTTATTTTGCAGTTAAGTCACAAATGATGCCCGTTTCAAATAATTCAGAGGCACAAAAAATTCGGTTTGAAGTTCCTTATGGCACTCCGGTTTTAAAAATCATTTCTTCTCTTAAAGAACACGGACTTATAAAAAATGAAAAACTTTTTTATGCGTCAATAAAATATCCACAGCTTTTAAAATTCTTTTTTCCGTCTGCACAAATTCCACAGGCTGATTTTAAGAGCGGAACTTATTATCTTTCTCCGGCAATGGATTACACAGAATTACTTTCAATTCTTTCATCCGGTCAGCAGGAATACATTCATGTTTCAATTCCAGAAGGATTAACAATTTCAAAAATTGCCGCATTGCTTGAAGAAAACGGAATCTGTTCAAAAGATGATTTTGTAAAAGTTTGCCACGAACCTTCAATTTTGGCTGAATACAGTATTCCGTCAGATTCTTGCGAAGGATTTTTATTCCCTGATACATATTTTTTAAATTCTGGAATGCAGGCTGAATCAGTTATCCGCATAATGCTTGATAATTTTTCTTCCAAAATTCACGAAATTCCTGCCGCTGCAAATATGAGTGAGCAAGACCTTTTCGACCTCGTTACTTTAGCTTCCATCGTCGAACGCGAATACCGTGTAAAAGAAGAAGCTCCTTTAATTGCAAGCGTTTTTAAAAATCGTCTAAAGCAGAATATCGGTCTTTATTCATGTGCCACAATCGAATACATTCTTACCGAAATTCAAGGCCGAGAACACCCAAAAGTAATTTTAATTGAAGATACTAAAATCGATAATCCATACAATACTTATAAATGGGCAGGACTTCCACCGGGACCAATTTCTAATCCTGGACTTACAGCTTTAAATGCCTGTTTTAATACTCCTAAAACAAATTACTATTTTTTCCAGATTGTAGATCCAGCTGCAGGAAGGCACGTTTTTACATCTACATTTGATCAGCATGTTTCTAATCATAATCTTTACACAAAGTAACAGGATTTGCTGATGGCTGGAAGAATTTCTCAAGAAACAATCGGATTAATTCATAATACAGCAGATATTGTTTCTGTAGTGGGCGAGTATACAAAACTTGAACGCCGTTCTGGTAATGACTGGTGGGGATGTTGTCCTTTTCACGGTGAAAAAACGGCGTCTTTTCATGTAAATACAGATCAACGTTTTTATTATTGTTTTGGCTGCCATGCTTCGGGTGATGTTATAAAATTTGTAATGGAGATGGAAAAAATTTCATACCCAGAAGCTGTTACCGCGCTTGCAAAACGAAATGGAATTGCCATTAAATATGAAGATGGAGAACCACCTGCCGATTACAAAAGAGATGATACAATTGACCGTTTAATTGAATTGTATGAACGGACTGCTTCGATGTTTCATTATTTTTTACTTGAAACTCCTCAGGGAAAAAAGGCTCTTGAATATGTGCAGAAACGCGGCCTTACTCCAGAAACTATAGAAAAATTCAAACTTGGTTATTCGCCAGCTGATACAAAGTGGCTAAAAGGATTTTTACGTTCTAAAAATTATTCTGACGATTTTCTTGCTAAATCGGGGCTTTTCAGTTCAAAATATCCTAATTATTCATTTTTTGCAGACCGGCTCATGTTCCCGATTTTTAACCGCAAAGGTCAGGTTGTTGCATTTGGTGGACGAGTTCTTCCGCCTGCAAATGAAAAAGAGCGAAAATATTTAAATTCCGGCGAACTTCCTCAATTTAAAAAACGCGAAACTTTATTCGGTTTTAATTTTGCTAAAAATGCAATTCGATCAAATAAACGCATAATTTTTTGCGAAGGAAATATGGATGTAATTGCATACCATCAGTGCGGACTTGATTATGCGGTTGCAACTCTTGGTACAGCCCTTACCGAAGAACATATAAAAATGATACAGGGCTTTGTTTCGGATGGAACCGTTTATCTTTCTTTTGATTCTGATGAAGCAGGGCAGAATGCAACAAAAAAAGCAGTTTATTTGTGTCGTCGCAATAATTTAACTGTAAAAATAATTCAACTAAAAGGCGGAAAAGACCCTGCCGAAATTATGCTTAAATTTGGAAAAGAAAACTTGACAACTCAAGTTAATAATGCTATATTAGATAGCGACTATTTTCTAAATAAGCTAGGGGAAAAATATCCTATAGACAAACCTGAAGGAAAAACAAAGGCTGCCTTGGAATTTTTCTCATATATAGATTGTTTGCAATCAGATATTCAGAAAGAGTCTTGCTTGGAACAAGTTAGCCAAGCTTTTAACCTAAAACCGGAGGCTGTAAAAAGTGATTTTTTAAATCGTGGCAAAGCCCTAGAGCGAAATAATCTCCGGTCAGATTCTAATCAGACAGAAAAAGTAGAAATTATAAAACCAAACGCGGAATTGCGTGGTTTAATTGCTGTCATTCAAAATCCAGATCAATTCAAAAGATTACGTTCCAGCGTTAATGCTCAAGATTTTCAAAATCCACAAGCTAAAAGTTTATTTTGTGTTTTGGAGGATTGTTTTACAAAAGGAGGCTATTCTATTCCTGACATACTTACAAATTGTCATAATCCTGCTTTAGAGCAGCTTATTACAAGAGATATTGCTGATGGTGCTTACAAAAGCGATAAAATTGATGCCGTAGTAGACGACACAATTAAATTTATAAAGAAAAATAAAATAGATGCACAACGCGATAATCTTTTGAAAAGGATTAGAGAATTTATGGTAATTACGGAAGACGATAAGGTTCAGCTGAACAATCTTTTAATGCAAAAACTTGAACTTGATAAACAGGCTCAATCATTATTAAAGTAGGTGTAAAAATTTATGGACGAAACTGGCAATAACTTTGAAGCTATTCAAAAGCTCCTTGATTTTGCTAAAAACAAACCATTTGTTACCTGGGATGAAGCAACAGACATTTTAGGTCAGGATTTTGTAAATTCTCCAGAAATGGAAAGTGTACTCAAGATTTTAAATGAAAATAAAATCCAGCTTGTTGAACCGTCTCTTATAACTGATGACAATCAGGATGATGGTGTTGGCGTTGATGATGAAGATGACGACAGCATGATTCTTGATCAGGATGACGATGATGATGTTCCATCCGACAGTGAAGTAGAAGAGATTGAAAATGCAGAAAAACTTGCTTCTTCAAGAACAAAACTTGTAAACAGCGATAAAGATTCAAATGTTGATGATCCAATCAGACTTTATCTGCGCGATATTGGTAAGGAAAATCTTCTTACTGCAGAACAGGAAGTTGAACTTTCTAAAAAAATGGAAGACGGAAACAACATCATAAAAGATGTTATTAAAAATTCAGGTATTATGATTCCTGAATTTTTTGCAATTGCACAGCGCGCATTTACACGAATTGATATTCATGAACCTGGAAAAACACGCAAAGAAATTAACGAAGAAATGGCAGATAAACGCCGCTTAAAGAGTTTTTATGGCGAACACATTAAACCAGTTCTTCCAGAAATGAAACAGTATATTGCTCTTAAAAAGCAGCTTTTTGAACTTGACCAGTCAAGCGCTATTTTTGAAAATCCACAGCTTGTTGAACTTAGAGAAAAAATTCTTCCTGAACTTCAGAAAATTGACATTCAGACAGAAGAACTTGATAAGTTTACTCAGAAATACCGCGACGCTACAATTAAAATTGAAGAATATCACCAGAAGCAGGAAAAGAAGATGAAGGAACTTAGAATTTCTAATCCTTCTGAACTGCGCAGTCTTGGTCGAAAAATTTCAATTAAATCTCAGGCTGTAAAACTTGAACAGGAATTGAATATGAGTGCCGACGAAATCCGCGAGATTTACACTCAGATTCAGAAAATTGACCGCAAACTTCATAAGCTTGAATACGAATTTGAAAACGACGTTGAAGAAATCCTCAAAATGGCAAAGAATATTGAATTCGGCCGCCAGATGATGGAAAAAGCAAAAAATCGTCTTATCAACGCAAACCTTCGTCTTGTAGTTTCTATTGCAAAAAAATATACAAACCGTGGTCTTCATTTCTTTGATTTGGTTCAGGAAGGAAACATTGGTCTTATTAAAGCTGTAGAAAAATTTGAATACCGAAAAGGATTTAAATTCTCTACATACGCAACATGGTGGATTCGTCAGGCAATTACACGTTCAATTTCTGACCAGGCACGTACAATTCGTGTACCAGTTCACATGATTGAACAGATTAACAAAGTTGTTCGCGAAAGCCGCCAGCTTATGCAGAAACTTGGTCGTGAACCAACTGATGACGAAATTGCACAGCAGCTTGGATGGCCACTTAGCCGCGTAAAACAGGTTAAGAATGTTGCCCGTGAACCAATCTCTCTTGAAACTCCAATTGGTGAAGAGGAAGATTCATTGCTCGGAGACTTTATTGAAGACAAGGAAGTTGAAAATCCAGCAACACAGACTGCATTTACATTGCTGCAGGAACAGCTTCGTTCGGTACTTGGAACTTTACCTCCGCGTGAACAAGAAGTTCTTAAAATGCGTTTTGGTTTGGAAGACGGTTATTCACTTACATTGGAAGAAGTTGGACTTTATTTTGATGTAACTCGAGAACGAATCCGACAAATTGAAGCAAAAGCTTTAAGACGACTTCGTCATCCACGACGTGCAAATGGTCTTCGCGACTACATTGAAATGTAAAAATTTCGTGTAAAACGGTAATATAGACTAAATCACATATTTACTATATATTTTTAAATATTTTTACTGGGGAAAAAAATGGTAACAACAGACGTTTTTGAAAAATTAAAGGAATTGCAGGAAATTCTTGTACAGAAATACGAAATTGAAGCTAAAGTTGAAGACGCTCCAAAACAGCTTACTTCACAGGAAGAACTTCTTGCTCGCCTTAAAAAAGAATTCATTTCTTCAAGTGCAAATTATGATACTATTAAAGACAGTGTTTTAAAGCTTAAGCTTGAACTTGAAGAAGCTGTAAAATCAAGAGAATCTGGTGAAAAGGGAATGGATAACATTACAACTCACCGTGAATACGAAGCTCTTGAAAAACAGATTCTTGAAGCTACAGACAAAGAAAATGAAATCCGTAAAGAACTTCAGAAAGAAGAAAAGAATCTTGCTGAACTTAACGAAAAACTTAAGAACGATGAAGCTATGATTCAGGCTCAGGAAACTGATCTTGAAGAAGGCCGCAAATCTTTGGAACAGCAGATTACAGATTACAATAATCAGCTTAAAGAATTAAAAGCAAAAGAAGATTCTATTACACCAGAATTGGATCAGGAAATTCTCTTTAAGTTTGAACGAATTATTCAGAGAAATTCAGAAGGTATTGTTGCCGTTAAAAATGGAGTCTGTACAGGATGTCATATGATTCTTCCTGCACAGTTCTCAAATATCGTTCACGAAGGCGACAGCATTTTGTTCTGTCCATATTGTAGCCGTATTCTTTACCATGAAGACGCAGAACTTGATGATAACGAAAGCTACTTTAATATTGCTGGTAGTCTTTCTGACCTTGATGATGATCTTTCTGACGAAGATGATGACGAATTCGAGGATGAAGACGAAAACGAAAACAGAGACGATTACTACGATGATGATTCCCGCTCTCAAGATAACGATGACGACGAAGATGATGAGGACGAGGATGATGAATCTGACGACGACGATAACGAAGATTCAGACGAAGACTAATTAAGTTAATTACAGGTGAGATACAACCGCATCTTCATTTTTTTATGATAAAGAGTGAAGATGAGGAAAGTCCGGGCTCCTTCGGAAAAAATGCCGGATAATAACCGGGGGCAGTTCAGTAGCTGCAAAAGATAACGAATACTAACGAAAGTTAAAGGTTCGTTTAAGCTTGCACAGCCTGAACTTGCAACAGAAAGTGCAACAGAAAAAATACCGCCTGTCTTTGACAGGTAAGGGTGAAAAGGTGGTGTAAGAGACTACCGCATATCTGGTAACGGGTATGGCAGTGCAAACCTCATTTTGGAGCAAGATTAAGCAGCAGTTTAGTGTTCCGACTTTATACTGCGGGTAAATCGCTAAAGCCTTGTGGCAACATAAGGTTCGGATAGATGGTTGTCGGATGTGTAAACATTTGGACAGAACCCGGCTTATTATCTCATCTGTTTTTTTTGTGTTGTGGATATGAATGAAAGTAATATTGCAAGAAGAAATAGCCATTGGGGAAGAAAAATATTAATAACCCTTTCATTAATTTTACTTACAGGGCTTACTATCTTTGCAACCGTATTCATAATTCAGAATGTTCAAAAAAATAAAATCACAATTAAAACAATAAAAGAAGCCTGGAACGATAATTACGATTACAATACAGTTTATAATTTAAGTAAATCATTTTTGGAAGAAAATCCTTTTAATAATACAGCACTTACATACCATGGTTACGCTTGTTTTTTTCTTGCCGTAGCTCAGAACGACAATTTTCAAACTCAGGAATATCTTGACGAATGTATAAACAATCTTCGTCTAGCTTTATATGATGCAAGCAAATCTGCAGCTCCACAAATTGAATACATGCTCGGAAAAGCATATTTTTATAAAAATTCAGTTTCTACATATTTTTATTCAGATTTAGCAGTACGATATCTTACTCTTGCAAAAGAACACGGTTACCAGGCGGATGATATTGCAGAATATCTTGGTTTAAGTTATGCCGCCCTTGATATGACAATGGAAAGTATTTCTTCTTTTACAGAAGCTCTTTTAGTACGTGAATCAGATTCACTTTTACTTTCAATTGCAGAACAATATTATAAAGCAAAAGAATATGCCGCTTCAATTCAGTATTTGTATAGAATTATAAATAATACAGAAAATGAAGAAATGCTTTTAAAAAGTCATATTCTTTTGGGAAATATTTACATTGATACAGAAGATTACGATGGTGCTTTAAAAGAGTTTAATGCAGTCATCGAAAACAACGATAACTCAGCCGATGCACACTACGGAATTGGTTTAATTTACGAAAAGCAGAATAATAGTGTAAAAGCCAGAGCAGAATGGCGAAAAGCTTTGAAAATTCAACCAAATCATGCAGGTTCATTGAAAAAGTTATATAATAATTGATTTATTATTTTTGTAAAATGTTGTATAATATTTTAGACTTATAGAAAATGGGAGAATAAAATGGGATTTTTGGATAAGTTTTCTACAGATATTGGAATTGATTTGGGTACTTGTAACACCCTTATATATGTAAAAGACAAAGGTATTGTAATTGACGAGCCTTCTGTAATTGCTGTTGAACGCGGAACTAAAAGAATTGTAGCCGTTGGTTCAGAAGCTAAACGAATGCTTGATAAAACTCCGGGAAATATTATTGCAATTCGTCCGCTTGCAGATGGTGTAATTGCTGATATTGACAGTACCGAAAAAATGATTAAGTACTTTATTTCAAAAATCATTCCGCGACATCAGCTTTTTAAATCTGTAAGAATGAAAATTGGTATTCCATCTTGTATTACTGATGTTGAACGCCGTGCAGTAATTGAAGCCGCTCTTAAAGCAGGTGCAAAGGAAGTTGAAGTTATTGCAGAATCTCTTGCAGCGGCAATTGGTGCAAAAATCCCTATTTACGAACCAGCAGGCCATATGATTTGTGATATTGGTGGTGGTACTTCCGAAGTTTCCGTTATTTCTTTAGGTGGTATGGTTGTAACTCACTCAATCAGAATTGGTGGAGACAAATTTGATGAATCAATTGTAAAACATGTAAGAAGCGTACATAACCTTATAATCGGTCAGCCGGCTGCAGAACGACTTAAAATTCAGATTGGTAATGCGGCTCCAGAAAAAACAATTGAAAAAATGGAACTTAAAGGTACAGATGCAATCACAGGTCTTCCACGACGCCTTGAAATTGATAGTGTAGAAGTTCGTGAAGCTCTTAAAGAACCTGTAAATAAGATTGTAGACGAAATTAAGACAGTTCTTAGCGAAACTCCTCCGGAACTTGCTTCTGATATTATTGAACGCGGTATTGTAATGACTGGTGGAGGTTCTATGCTTCGTGAACTTCCTCGTCTTATTTCTAAAGAAACCGGAGTTCCTGTAATTCTTGTTGAAAAGCCTCTTGAATGTGTTGCACTTGGAGCTGGAGAAGCATTCAGTTTGTTCAAAAATATGTCTTCTGAACGTGCAATTTACGATAGCTTGAACGAATAGTTTTTTTTGAGCATTAATTATGGCAGAAAAAAAGCATTTTTCATTCAGCTTTAAACTGGCGGAATTTATTTTAATTGGTCTTCTTATAATTTCTGGCGTTTTTCTAACGTTTAGTTCTGGTCGTTTTGTCCTTGATTTTAAGAAAATCGGATTTACTGCTGTTTCTACGGTAGAAAAGGGCGTTCATTATGTTGTGGACGGCTGTGTTTCTACGGTTAATGCAGTAAAGGAACTTCATCAGTTAAAAAAAGAATACCATTCTCTGCTGGAAAAGCTTGAAAATTACGAAAAAATGCAGCGTTCAAACACCGAAATCCGCAAAGAAAATGAACGTTTACGCGAACAACTTGGTTTTGCAACTTACATGGAAGAAAAAAATATTCCAGCTCAAATTATTGCCCGCGATTTGGATTCTGCTTATTCTTACATAACAATTGATAAAGGAAGCGTTGACGGAATCAAAAAAAATATGCCGGTTGTTGCCTTCCAGAACGGTAATCAGGGTCTTATTGGTAAAATTGTTCAGGTAGGAGCTTTTACAAGTCAGATTATTCCAATTTACAATATTGACAGCATAATTTCGGCTCGTATTCAGAATACCCGTGATTTGGGACTTGTAAACGGCAAGGGTAGTGACAGTATTCCGCTTTCAATGCAGTATATTCAAAAAAGAATTTTTGATCAGCTTAGTATTGGTGATATTGTTGTTACATCCGGTGAAAACGGAAATTATATGCGAGATATTCCAATCGGTTCAATTTCAAAAATCACTGTTCTTGATTATAACTCATCGCTTAGTATTGACCTTACACCAATAATCGATTTTTCACGACTCGAAACAGTCATTGTTGTTAATCAAAAAGAACTGAACGACCGTAAAATGCAGGAATAAAAAGGAGGAGGAGAAATGTTAAAATCTATTTTAGTAAGTTCACTGATTTTATTTTCAACTGTAATTGTTGAATCTTCCATACTTTCTAATATTCCGTTTCTTATTGTAGTTCCTGATATTGTTTTAATCTGTTCACTTTATTTTTCACTTTTAAACGGAAAACTTTACGGCGAAATTTCGGGTTTTATTTCCGGCCTTTTTCTTGACTTTTTTACAGGCGTTCCATTTGGCTTTAACTGCATTTACAGAACTTTAATCGGCTATTTATATGGACTTTTTTCTAAAAATATAATTCTTTCAGGTATTTTCATTCCTATGCTTAGTGTTGGAATTGGTACAGCTGTAAAACGACTTTTTATTTTCTTAATTTCAATGCTTTTTCCAAACACAAATCTTTACGTTTACGGCTTTATTTCTTATGAATTCCTGTTTGAATTTGTAAGCAATGTTGTTTTAGCGCCGTTTATTTTTAAATTCCTAAGTTTCTTTAGAAATACATTATCACTTTATGATGAAAAGGATTTGGTAGATAATGTATAAAAATCAGTATGAAGACAGACTTCCAAAACATGCAAAAATTCTTTTTCTTCTTCTTTTATTATTGATTTTTTTTGTTCTGTATTTTTTTCGGCTTTATTCAATGCAGATTATTCACGGAGAATCTTACAGAAATCAATCCAGAAAAATTTCTTCACATGTAACTGTTCTTCCTGCCCAGCGTGGTGAAATTTTTGACCGTAACGCAGAACTTCCAATGGTAATCAATTCGGAAAGTTTTGTGGTTGAACTTACTCCCGGCGAAATTCCAGCTGGAAAATACGATACTGTTGCCGGAAAGCTTGCATCTTATCTTGGAATCAGCAAAGATCAGATTGATAAAAAGGTTCCAAAAAATTCAAGACGTTCTTATACTTCAATTCCAATCAGACGAAACGTTCCGTTTAATGTAATTTCAAATATTGCAGAAAATAAAACTGATTTACCGGGCGTTACATGGGTTTCAAAACCAAAACGAAACTATCTTCATACAGGTTCACTTTCGCATATTATTGGTTATGTAGGTGATATTAACCAGGATGAAGTTACGCTTTTGTATAATCAGGGCTACACAAAAAATAGTATCGTCGGAAAAACCGGTATAGAAAAACAGTACGACCTTCTTTTGCAGGGAAAATCCGGCTACGAAATGTCAACCGTTGATGTTCACGGAAAAATTATTTCTGATTCTGCGATTGTTGAACCACCTCAAATTGGAAAAAATCTCATATTGTCTATAGATTCAGACATTCAGAAACTTACAGAAGAAGCTCTTGGCCAGCGAGTTGGTGCAGCAGTAGTATTAAAACCGACAACCGGCGAAGTTCTTTCTATGGTTTCTTATCCCTACTACGATAATAACATCTTTTCTTCCGATGATTCGGCTACAGAATACAAAAAGCTTGTAAACGATTCTTCAAAACCGTTGATTAATCGTGCAATTCAGGTTTCTTATCCGCCGGCTTCAACTTTCAAAATCATTATGTCTACTGCAATGCTTCAGGAAAAAGCGTTTCCTTCTGCAAGTAAAGTTGAATGTACAGGTAAAATGTATTATGGTGATCGTCTTTTCCGCTGCCACTTAAGAACAGGACACGGCTGGCTTGATATGAAAAACGCCCTTGCTCAATCATGCGACGTTTATTATTGGACAGTTGGTCGTGATTACCTTGGTATAGAAAAAATTGCATCATATTCACGAGAATTTGGGCTTGGAAAAAGTTCCCAGATTGATTTGCCAAGTCAGGTTTCTGGTCTTGTTCCAACTGCAGAATGGAAGGAAAAGAAATATCACGAAAAATGGAAGGGCGGAGATACAATGTCCTGTTCAATTGGTCAGGGATATATGGAAGCAACGCCGCTCCAGCTTGCAAATATGGTTGCAATGGTTTCTAATGAAGGTGTAATTTACAAACCTCATCTTTTAAATGAAGTTCGTGACCCGGTTTCTGGAGAATTAATTCAGAAAATTGAGCCTCAGGTTCTTACAGAATCTACAATCGATAATGAAGTTTGGAAAGAAGTTCAGGAAGCAATGCGTTATACAATGACGGACGGAACTCCACGCGATGCAATGATGAATCGAACTGTTCAAATTGCCTGTAAAACTGGTACTGCAGAAGTTACCGGCTATACAGACAGCTGGCACTCGTGGCTTGTTGCTTATGCTCCTTATGATGCACCGCCGGAAGACAGAGTTTGCGTTGCTTTAATTGTTGAAGCCTGCAATAAATGGGAATGGTGGGCTCCTTACGCTACAAATATTATTCTTCAGGGAATTTTTGCACATCAGACATGTGACGAAGCAATAAAGAGTCTTGGTTACCAGTACTTAATGCATAACAATAATAATAACAGGCGAGAGTAGAGCAGTGAAAAAAAATGTATTTTTAATGTTTGATTATTTTCTCATAGCTGCAGTGCTTTCGCTTGTAACAATGGGAATTCTTTTTATTTATTCTTCCAGCGTAAATTCAGACGGAATTTCTGTTACGAATGAATATATAAAGCAGATAATCTGGGCCGGAATTGGTCTTGTAATAATGATTATAGCCACTTTGTATGATTACAGAAAGTTTGAATCAATTTCGATGTGGTTTTATTTAGGACTTATTCTTATTCTTATTTACACAAGATTTTTCGGAAGACTTGTAAACGGTGCCCGCAGTTGGATTGGAATAGGTGAAATTGGTATTCAGCCTTCAGAATTTGGAAAAGTTTTTTATATTATATTTTTAGCACGTTACCTTGATAATTCGCAGAATGAATCACCATTCAGACGTTTTATTTTTGCAACCGGAATCATGATTTTACCAATGGGCTTAATTCTGATTCAGCCAGATATGGGAACAGCGAGCGTTTACCTGCCAATCTTCCTTTTGATGTGCTTTATTGCAGGCATTCCATTACGTTACATTCTTTACGTACTTTCGTTCGGACTTTTAACAATTGTTCTTGCCATTTTACCGGTTTGGAATTCAGAAATTGCAAATAATCCATTAAGAATAATTTCTATCCTTACTGAATTAAAATTCCGTTTCCTTTTGATTGCCGCAACAGGAATAATTACACTCGTTGGTGCCGTTATCCGCCGTTATTACAAAGGTCCAAAATACATTTACTGGATTACTTACGTTTTTTCAATCTTGTTTTTAAGTCTGATTTTCTCATTTTTACTTGGAAAAGTTTTAAAAGATTACCAGATAAAGCGTCTTATTGTATTCTTGGATCCGAATTCAGACCCGCTTGGAACAGGATGGAACATCATTCAGTCAAAAATTGCAATTGGTGCCGGTGGTATGACAGGCCAGGGATATTTAAACGGTTCACAAAGCCATTACCGGTTCCTTCCGCAGCAGAGTACCGACTTTATTTTTAGTATTTTGTCAGAAGAGTTTGGCTTTATTGGTGGAATTGCAGTTTTTAGCCTTTATCTTTTTATTTTGATTCGAATACTTGTTGTAATCCGTAAATGCCCGAACAAATTTGGCTGTAATATTGCTGCAGGTATTTTTGGAATGTTTTCTTTCCATTTCTTTATTAACGTTGGAATGGTTATGGGAATAATGCCGATTACTGGAATTCCGTTGATTTTTCTTTCGTATGGTGGTTCGTCACTTTTGTCTTCTATGTTATGTATTGGTCTAATTATGAGCATAAATTATCGAAGAAATGATTTATATTAGTTTAAATTTTAGATTTTTGTGATACAATATAATTAGTATAAAAAGAAAGATAAAAAACGGAGGCAACTTATGGAAGCTATGAATATTGATTTGTCTTGGAGTTCATTTTACGATTTTACAAAACTCAAGAAATATGAAAAAGAAACTCATGATTATAAAGCACAAATAAAAATTGCCCAGCAAATTGAAATGACAGCCGGCATGGAGTATTTTGATGATACTAAACCTGGCTATGAAGATAACGATTTTTTTAAAAAGGAAATGCAGAAAGCTGAAGTATGGTATAAAAAAGCTGCCGAATCGGATGAAGGGGTTGCTCTTTTTAATCTTGGCTTGCATTATTTCCGCCGAATGGATTTGACAAAAGAACAGCAGGAAGAAAAAGGTTTTGATTTAATTAAACGAGCTGCTTACGAAAAATTTGATGAAGAAGCATTCCATTGGCTTGATCATTATTGTTCTCTAAGAGAAATTGTAAATCCACCAAAACGCAGCGACATTGCTGAATTATAATAAGCTTAAAGATTTATTGTAAGAATAATAAAATATGCCCACGAATCATTCTCTAAAAAACTCGATACCTAAAACATCGAAATAAAATATCTTAACGGGTATATATCAATTTCTAAAAGTTTAGTGTAAAATTGCTTTTGGGTAGAAAATAAAATGAAAAATCGAAGTGTTGCTATTGTTGTTCGTGATGGAAAAATCTTGATGGAGCGGCTTTGTTATCCTGATGCAAATAATGGTAAAGAATTCTTTTCGATACCAGGTGGTGGAATAGAAGATGGTGAAACTCCAGAAGAGGCTGTTATACGCGAACTGAAGGAAGAGTGCGGAATGGACGGTACAATTGAAAAGCCTCTTGCAGTATTATTTAACAATGGCAGGAAAGAATATTCTTTTGAAGTTTCAGTTCCTTCCGTCCAGCAGGCAATCACCGGTTATGATCCCGAAGAAGCTGGTAATGAAAATCCTCCACTAAGAGAAGTTGTCTGGAAAAGCCTGAATGAAATTAACGAAAAAGACAGGGCTTTTCTGTGGACCTACGGTCTGGTTCATGTTCAGAATTTTTACGAGACAATTGTGGGCTGGGGTGATGAAATCAGTTATCCAGGAGAAACAAATTAATTCTTGGGGTGAACGATGGAATGCTTTTCTCTTGATAACTATGTAATTCAAAATCTTCATTATCTTGAAAGTGGAGATTTTATTTTGAAAAAGAGTAACTTAAAGTCTGTGGTGTCGGAACAAGACCGCGAAATACTTTGCATCCCCGAACTACCTGATGATTATGATTTTGAAAAAACTTATGCGACGGTTATCAACTGGTGCCAGAAGGCTTTAGCAAGAATAAAGTAGAACACCATTCAGAGTGCATCCCAATAAGAGCCGTCGTTAGGTAGAATTTTGCAAACGAGCCAAGGAATTTTTTATTATGAATGAAAATCTAAATAAATATCTAAAAGAAACCCCGAGCATAAATTTTTCTCATCCGCTGATTGAAGCAAAAATCAAAGAACTTCGTGAAAAATCAGATTCGCAGATTGATTACATAAAAAATGCATACGAGTTTGTCCGCGATGAAATTCCTCATTCCTGGGACATAAAAGCAAAAGTTGTCTCAAAAAATGCTGCAGAGGTTTTGGAAAATGGGACCGGAATCTGCTGGACAAAATCCTGTCTGCTTTCGGCTTTGCTTCGTGGAAATGGAATCCCTGCTGGAATCTCTTATCAAAAGTTGACACGTGGAGATGTTAACAGCGATGGTTATATCATTCATGCCCTGAACACCGTCTATATTCCAGAATTGCAAAAATGGATTCGTCTGGATGCCCGCGGAAACAAGGCAACGGTTCATGCCCAGTTCAGTCTGGAAGAAGAAAAAATTGCATTCCCAGTCCGTGAACAATATGCAGAAATTGATTACCGTGACAACAATCCAGACTTGGACGAACGTCTTATCAAAATACTGAAAGAAGTTGATGTAGTGATGAATATCCGCACGGATTTTGAATTGAAGTAGAGGTGACAAATTATTATGGAACTAAAAACAAAAGACCTGGTTCTTCGTCCAATCCGACTGGGTGACGAGGAGCAGATTCATGAATATGCGGGCGACAAGGATATTACGATGATGTTTTGGTTGCCAAATGACACCTTTGAAGAAACCTGTGATTTTGTGCGACGTTGTGATGAAGACTGGAAAAAGCCTTTTGATCAGATAGAAGATTTTGAGTTTGTAATCACTCTGGACGGAAAAATCATAGGTGGCTGCGACTGCGACCTTAGTCACAGTGAAGATCATACCTATGCAACACTTGGCTGGATAATAAATAAAAACTATAGAGGCAGAGGATTTGCTTCACAGGCCGGAGCAGCTCTTATCGACTTTGCTTTTAATAATCTTAAAATTGAACGTATTCTTGCGCAGTGCGACTGTAAAAATGCAGCATCTTTTGGTGTTATGAAAAAAATAGGAATGCGTTGTATTGACGATAAGGGAACACGCACTTATCCAAAAACTGGAATAACTTCCGGAGAATATACCTGCCAGATTACCCGCACGGAATGGAGTTTAATTATTCGTCCGGAAAAGGCGGAAGATTTTTACAATACTGAGCTCATGACTATGCGCAGTTTCTGGAATAAATATTTTCCGGGTTGTGTGGAACATAACATGCTCCGGGTTATAAGGGCTTCGGCGGATTATTTGCCTCAAATCAGTCGTGTTGCGGAGTTGGATGGGAAAATCGTGGGTGCTGCTTTTTACACAAGGGCATGGATCGTCGGCGAGGATGGCGTGCGGAACGAAGTTGCAATGCTTGGACCACTTGCAGTTGAACCGACTCTGGAAGGTAACAATATTGGGGGTAAGCTGATCTGCGAAACAATTCGTCTTGCAAAAGAAACTGGACTTGCGGGAATAATTCTTTGCGGTGAACCCGGCTATTATCCGAAATTTGGTTTTAAGCTCATGCAGGATTTTGGAATTACAGATGCAGACGGCAACTGCTACGATGCATATTTGTGTTATCCGTTGAGTGACGAGTTTACGACGTATAAAGGTCATTTTGAAGAAAGCCCGGATTTTGAAAAAATTGAAGATCCTGTCGCACTTGAAAAAATCAGCAAAGAGTTTCCTGCCTATCGCAAGGTAAAAGTTCAGGAAGGCTTTATGCAGATTTTTAATCAGCATCTTGGCCTTGTGGAATCTGTGAATGGAGAAATCTTTAACGTTCGTTACTGGGAGCTTGTAATTCCGTGCAGACTTGCAGAAGGATTGAAGCAGCCCCCTGCAGCTGGCAGCGATGTTCAGTTTATCTGGAATCACAAAGGCGGTGAATCAGAGATTACAAAGGTTGTTAAAAATACTTTGGATGATGAGTGAAAAAATCATTTGTAAAATCTGAATCTCCCTTGATAACAAAGACTCAGGTAATGAACCGAAGATATGAAAGAGTTTTTGAAGATGCGGCTGGAGTGGGCCTGTCGTGGAGTAGGAGCTTCTTAATCCGCCGAAGAAATAAACATTCCGTATTCTTTTGGAACTGTAAGAACTCCGTTTACCATGTGACTTTGTAAGAGTCTCCGGATTTTTTCGCGTGGCTGGCTGCTGAGCGCCGACATGCTTGAAAGGGAATATATGTAATCTACGAGGTCTGCGATATTTGTTACGGCAAGAGAATCCTCATAATTTTCTTTTCTGATGTTTTCAAAAACTGATGACAGAATTGCCGCGCCATTTTGCAGTGTGAAGCTTTTATTTACATTATCTTCTACGCCATACTCGCCAAGCAGCTTTGAAAGATATTCTATAATTCCGTGTTCGCCGTAGGTTGCACAGTAGAATTTTCCGTTTGGTTTTAGAACGCGGCGGACTTCTGCAAGTCCCTTGGTGATGTCGGGCACGTGGTAGAGCATCATGTTTGCAATTACAACATCAAAGTTGGCGTCATCATAAGGAATGTTCTGGATATCAATTGAGCGGTAAGTTATGTTTGGGTGGGCGCCGACGGTTTGTCTGGTTGTCTCGACCATTGCATCAGAGAAGTCTGAAAGCACAAGTTTGCCACATTTTTTTATGAGTTCGTCGTGGCCCTTCCACAT
>JAILCM010000088.1 GCA_024680155.1 Treponema sp. | reverse complement strand
CGAAGAACGAGTTTTTACTTTGAATGAACTTTTTGCGGCTGATGAAGTCTTTATTTCTTCGGCAGGAACATTGGGGCTTTCTGCTTACGAAATTGACGGAAAGAAAGTTGGTGGAAAAGATCCGGAACTTTTGAAAAAACTTCAGAAAGCCGCTGTAGAAGATTTTGAAAAAGAAACCGGTTACAAGGCCGACATAGTTTAAGCGTCATTCCGGGAGGTTTGCCCATGGAAAAATCAAAAAGCACCGAATCAGCTGAATCGATTGAAGATATAGTTTTGCGTCATTCCGGCAGAGGAATGGATATTTTGCGCGGCTACAAAACCGACCGATATGCTCAGAAAGCGGCTCAAATTATTCTTAGCTGGGAAAAAGGAACTGTTTTTCTTGCAACAGGTTTTTACGTTGCAGGCTTTGCAGAAACTGATGGTCCTGTTGGAACACTCTTTCTTGCAAAAGCCCTTAAAAAACTTGGATTCAGACCGGTAATTTTAACAGATGATTTTTGCAAAGGCTTTTTTGAGGATGAAGGAATTGAAGTTCTTTACATGCCCCTTAAAGCAGACATTGACTGGTGTATGCAAACGCTTGGTACTTTTACCCCGGTTGGCTTAATCAGTATTGAACGTTGTGGTGAAAATATCGAGCGGGAATATGCAAATATGCGTGGAGTCAGTATAAGCGATAAAACTGCCGCAGCCGATTTGTTCTTTCGCATTGCACTTGGAATTGTTCCTACAATTGGTGTTGGAGACGGCGGAAACGAAATCGGAATGGGAAATGTTGCAAATATAATAGAAGAAAAACTTTCTCTTAAGCCTTGCGTAGTTACCGTAGACGAACTTGTAATTGCAACGGTTTCAAACTGGGGTGCATATGCAATCATCGCGTATTTGCAAAAATTGACCGGCGAAAAAGTGTTTTTTGATTTTGAAGAAGCACAGGCTTTTATTAAAAAAACTGTGGAAATGGGCAGTGTGGATGGAGTTTTAAAAAAGCAGATTGTAAGTGTAGACGGCTTTGGAATGGAAATTGAAAAAGAAATAATTGATTCCCTTGGAGATGCAATATGAAAATTGATTTAAATTGTGATTTGGGCGAAAGTTTTGGAAATTATAAAATCGGAATGGATGAAGAAGTTATAAAATTCATCAGTTCTGCAAATATTGCGTGCGGTTTCCATGCTTCAGACCCGCTTGTTATGGCAAAAACCGTTGAACTTGCAAAAGAAAACCGCGTAAAAGTTGGAGCCCATCCAGGTTTTCCTGATTTAGTGGGATTTGGCAGACGCAATATTAATGTTTCTTCAGCTGAATTAAAAACCATGGTTCAATATCAGATTGGAGCGTTGAATGCCTTTTGTATTGCAAAGGGTGTAAAAATGAATCACGTAAAACCGCATGGTGCAATGTACAATATGGCCGCAAAAGATGTAAACCTTGCAACCTCAATTGCAGAAGGAATTGCCGAAGTTGACAGTTCACTGATTCTGCTTGGTCTTAGCGGAAGCCAGTTGATTAGCGCTGCAAAACAAGTAGGTTTAAAAACTGCAGCCGAAGTTTTTGCAGACCGGGCTTACGAAGAAGATGGTTCACTTGTTGCGCGAACAAAACCGGGTGCTGTAATTACAAATGAAGATGAAGTAATTGAGCGTGTAATTAGAATGATAAAATCTGGATGTGTTAAGTCAATCACAGGAAAAGAAATTCCAATTCAGCCGGATTCAATTTGTGTTCATGGAGACAATCCAAAGGCACTCAATTTTGTAAAAATGATTCGCGAGCGCCTGTTACAGGAAAATATAAAAATTGAGGGGTTGTAAATATGCTTGTTACCGATAAACGCTGCTGGGTAGACATTAATCTGTCTGTAATTTCAAAAAACTACGAAATTTATAAAAATCATCTTCCAAAAGGCACAAAAGTTATGGCAGTTGTAAAGGCAGACGCTTATGGCCATGGGGACACAGAAATTGCAGGGCTTTTGCAGAAGCAGGGAGTTACAGATTTTGCAGTTGCAACACTTGAAGAAGCAATCAAACTTCGCCTGAGTGGAATTAACGGACAGATTTTTGTGCTTGGCTATACTCCAATTTTACAGGCACAAAATTTAATTGAATATGATATTACGCAGGCTATTGTAGATGAAACTCATGCTAAAAAATTAAGTAAAGTCGATAAAAATATAAAAGTTGTATTTGCGCTGGATACAGGAATGAACAGAATCGGTCTTGATGCAGATGACCCTGAACTGTGTGAAAAAATCATCCGCGAATATGTTCCAAAACTTAAGGTTGAAGGAGTTTTTACTCATCTTTGTGTGGCAGATACAGCTACTGCTCAGGCTATAGATTTTACAAACAAGCAGATAAAAAAGTTCGAAGCACTTGTAGAAAGGCTTTCTGATCTTAAGCTTCCATACAATCACTGCCTGAATTCTGCAGGTGGATTATGGAATAAAAGTGAAAAATCAGTTTTTGCAAGACTCGGAATTATTCTTTATGGGCTAAAACCAAGCTATTTAAACGAACTTCCACAAGGAATTAAGCCTGCTTTAAGCTGGTACAGTGTTGTTTCTATGGTAAAAAGCGTTCATTCGGGCGAAACAATCGGTTACGGAAGAACTTTTACTGCCCAAAAAGAAATGCTGGTTGCAACAGTTTGCGTGGGCTATGCAGATGGCTATAATCGGCTCCTTTCAAACGAATATTATGTGCTTATAAACGGAAAAAAGGCTCCAATTCTCGGAAGAATCTGTATGGATCAGCTTATGGTTGATGTTACAGGAATTCCAGATGTAAAAATGGGCACAAAAGTAACTTTGATTGGTCAGGATGGCAAAGAAGTTATAACAGCTGATGGCATGGCGAATAAAATTGGCACAATCGGTTATGAAATTGTATGCAATATTTCTGGTCGTGTAGAAAGAAAATATACATGGGCAGAAATAAATCAGGAAGGTGTTAGAGAGTTGTAACTTTTTGGGGATTTTATGAACATTTTTGATATTATTGGCCCTGTTATGGTTGGACCTTCAAGCTCTCATACTGCAGGCGCTGTAAAAATAGGTTATGTTTCGCAAAAATTACTTGGTGAACCGTTAAAAAAAGCAGAAATTCTTCTTTACGGCTCATTTCTTGCAACAGGAAAGGGGCATGGTACTAATTTTGCACTTGTTGCAGGGCTTCTTGGAATGACACAGGATGACAAAAGAATTCCTCAAAGCTTTGAAATTGCCCACAGCAAAGGA
Organism: Treponema sp.; assembly: GCA_024680155.1. Taxonomy (GTDB): domain Bacteria; phylum Spirochaetota; class Spirochaetia; order Treponematales; family Treponemataceae; genus Treponema_D. The sequence goes on along the minus strand of JAILCM010000088.1, from coordinate 711 downwards.
ATAGAACTTGTTTTTGGTCAGGCAAATTTAAAAAATTATCATCCAAACTCAGTTCAGCTTAATCTTACAGGAAAAAACGGGCGACATTTAGAAATTATCGGAGAGTCTGTTGGCGGTTCTGTAATCAATATTGCAAACATCGACGGTTTAAGTGCAAATTTTTCGGGCGAAAATCCAACTTTGATTGTTCATAATAAAGATCAGCCCGGGCACGTTGCAGAAGTTACAAGCATGCTTTCTCACAAAAGTGTAAACATTGCCACAATGCAGTTATACAGGGCAAATCGTGGTGGAGAAGCTGTTATGGTTTTGGAACTTGATCAGGAAATTCCTCAGGATGCTTTGGCCTGGCTTTCAAAACTGGAAGGCGTAAATAAAGTGACTTATTATAGTTTAAAGTAGCGTGGTATTTATATGTCATTTAGTAAAATTCAAGATATTATTAAAAACTCCGACGAGAGAGGCCTTCCATTCTGGCAGATAATTCTGGAAGATGATTTACAGGAACGAAATACAACTTACGAAGAATCTTTTAGACGTATGCAATCAATGTTCGAAGCAATGGTTCAAGCCGACAAAGATTATTCTGCAGATTTACGTTCACAAAGCGGATTAAGTGGCGGTGATGGTGCAAAATTAGAAAAATTTCGTCAGCAAAATAACAGGCTTATCGGGGATTTTCTTACAATGGTCATGGAAAAAGCAGTAAAA
>JAILCM010000058.1 GCA_024680155.1 Treponema sp. | reverse complement strand
GGGTACCAGATTAATTCTTTTTCATTTTGTAGAATTTCGCGGCTTCCTAAATCCTGGTCACTGGCACTGATTTTTCGCTCTCGGAATTCTGTTGAATCTTCGTGTTGACTTTGTTCTTTTATAATTTCTGTGTCTTTTGTTCTTGCAGGAACTACGCTCCATTCACTTTTTCTGCAATGTCCTGCCTCGTTTCCACACCAGCGAACATCCGACCCGCAAACACTTATACATGCTTCCGGCTTCAGTTTTCTGATTACGCTGTAATATCGGTCAAAATCGTAAATCTGTTTTTTACCGTTCGGGCCTTCACCGCAAGCTCCGTCAAACCATACCGAAAAAACATCCCCGTAGTTTGTAAGAAGTTCCGTCAGCTGATTCACAAAATAATCATCATAGGCCTTACCTTGCCCATAAAGTTTACAGTTCCTGTCCCACGGAGAAAGATAAACGCCAAATTTTAGTCCAAACTCGCGGCATGCATCCGAAACTTCGCGAACAATATCTCCGTGCCCGTTTTTATAAGGACTTGCTGCAACTGTGTGTTCAGTAAATTTACTTGGCCAAAGACAAAATCCGTCGTGATGTTTGCAGGTAAGAATCAGACCTTTCATTCCGGCTGTTTTGATTGCCTTACACCATTGCCGCGCATCCATTTTTATCGGATTAAAAATTGCAGGATTTTCGGTGCCGTCTCCCCATTCTTTGTCTGTAAAAGTGTTCACTGTAAAATGCACGAATGCGTAAAATTCCAATTTTTGATGTTCAAGCTGACGTTTGCTCGGTTTAATTTGTACAAGGCGTTCATCCAAGGTCATATCAATCTCCTGATTATGTGTCATCGTTGAGGGGGCGATAATCTATCAATCATAATCCTCATATTTTTTAGAAAACGCAGCATATTCACCAATGATTACCGGCAATCCAAGTCTTTTCTGCCAGCGCTCGTACATAGCAAAATCATTGCGCAAATCATATTCATGCTGCCATGGAATCCATTTTGCAGTCATTGTAGTCCAGGTGGCGTTATTAAAACAAAATCCCTGCGGAGTGTAATTATGAACTTCTATAATAATGTGATTTTCAACCGAATCTTTTACACCAAGAATCTGCATATCCCGGTCAGAACCGCTACAACCACGTGGAGAAATTATCAGGTTTCGTTTTGCGTTGTTCCCGCCAGTTGCACGAACTGTATCTACAAAAAGCTGATTCCATTTATTTATATATTCAAATACAGAAAATGACGGCGACCATGAATCTGCTTCATCGGTAACTTCGTTCATGCTTGCAAAAATAAGGCGTTCATCATAATCAGCAAATTCTGTAGCAATTTGAGTCCATAATTTTTCAAAACGAGGTGAATATTTATTGTACATTCGTTCTGTTGCGCAAACCCATCCGTCATGATGAGTATTAATTACGCAATACATGCCTTCATCAATAACATAATCTACAACTTCGTGAACTCTTTTCATCCAGTCTGCGTCAACGTTGTTATTTTCGTCTAAATGTTCTGCCCAGGTAACAGGAACCCGCACCGCACCAAAACCAAGTTCTTTTACATAATGAATTGCTTCTCGCGTTGTAACAGGCATTCCCCATGCAGTTTCAAAAGCTTTAGTTGTAACTTTTCCGTTTGCATCCTTTTCTCCCCACTGAATAATCCATCCTATTTCTCCTTTGCCTGCTTCTTCTTTTTTCCAGTCGTAACTTGTGGCATCAAGGGTATTTCCAAGATTCCAGCCGGTTTTCATATTGTGAACTGCGGTGGCGGCATCTTCTTCTACAAATCCAGCGGTTGTTTTTGTGTAAGAATATTCGTCGGCAGGGTAGGAAGCCATAATTGCATCTATGATTTTCTGGCGGCATGTAAGATTTTTTCGGTCAACCAGATCGTTGCAATCCCACCAGAAAGCAGTGTAGCCCGCTTTTTTACAAAGTGAATGGAAAAAAGTTGCGTATTGAGCCACATCTTCATCGTTCCAGCCGGTTTTCTTTTCGTTTGTCTGCTGGTTATTTGAAGTTTTGTTTTGTGTCTGCGAAGTTCCGTTTGTTGTACTGCAGCTAAAATTTAACATAAGCGTTACCATTAAAAAATGAATTAATATATAAGATTTTTTCATGTCTGCCTCCTGCTTTCATGTTTTATGCTAAAATTGTAGCACCGTAAAAAGGATTTTTAATAACGTGGCGTGCATTATTACATATCTTTTTGTGCTAAAATTCATACTTGACATTCATTGTTTTTTAAAAGATTATCTTACAAAAGAGGAAAAATATGATAGTTATTTTGAAAAGTGGCGTTACCCAGCCAAAAATTGATGAATTTATTAAGGAAGTTCGTGAGCGTAATCTTGATGTTCATGTTTCTACTGGTGCTGAAAAAACAATCATTGGACTTCTTGGCGATACTTCAAAAATTGAACCGGAAACTTTTCTTGCAAACGAAATTGTAGAAAGTGCTGAACGAGTTTCTGCTCCTTATAAAATGGCAAGCCGTTCATTCCATCCAGAAAATACCATTGTTACTGTTGGTTCTGGCAGCGGCGTTGTTCCTTGTAAAATTGGTGATGGAAAAACTGTTCCAATTATTGCTGGTCCTTGTTCCGTAGAAAGCGAAAAACAGATTATGGATGCCGCAATTGCAGTAAAAAAAGCTGGAGCTAGAATTCTTCGTGGCGGTGCTTACAAACCAAGAACTTCTCCATATTCTTTCCAGGGATTGGGAGCTGAAGGAATCCGTCTTTTGGAACTTGCTAAAAAAGAAACTGGACTTCCAATCTGTACTGAACTTATGAGCGCAACTGAATTAAAATATTTTGAAAACGTAGATTTGATTCAGGTTGGTGCAAGAAATTTCCAGAATTTTGACCTTCTTAAAGAAATTGGAAAATTCGGTAAGCCAGTTCTTCTTAAACGCGGACTTTCTGGAACAATTCAGGAACTTTTGATGAGTGCTGAATATATTATGGCAAATGGTACCGAGCAGGTTATTCTTTGTGAACGCGGAATCAGAACTTACGATAATTATACCCGCAACTGTCTGGATGTTAGCGCTGTTCCTTATTTGCACAGAGTTTCTCATCTTCCTGTTGTTTTGGATCCAAGTCATGCTTGTGGTTTGCGCTGGATGGTTCCTGTTTTGGCTCAGTCGGCAGTTGCAGCAGGAGCAGACGGTTTGGAAATTGAAGTTCACTGTAACCCGGAAAAAGCTTTGTCTGATGCAAGCCAGCAGCTTCCACCTTCTATGTTTGAAGAATTATGCGGTAAATTGAATAAATACGCTGCAGTTGAAGGAAAGACGATTTAATAGTTGCATATTTTTACAAAAAAGCGTATATTTTATGTATATTTATGCAAAAGTCGCCTTAAAAAAATGGCGTAGGAGATATTATGGCAAAAGACAAAGTTGTTTTAGCTTATTCGGGCGGACTTGATACAACAGTTATCATTCCGTGGCTTAAAGAAAATTATAATTATGATGTAATCGCTGTTTGTATTGACGTTGGTCAGGGCGATGACTGGGATGCAATTAAGGCTCGTGCACTTAAAACTGGTGCTGCTGCCTGCTATGTTGTTGATGCAAAACAGGAGTATATAGAAGAATATATCTGGCCTGCTCTTAAAGCAAATGCAGTTTACGAAGATGAATATCTGCTTGGAACTTCTACTGCTCGTCCTTTGATTGGAAAAATCTTAGTTGAATATGCCCGCCAGGAAAAAGCTGTTGCAATCTGTCACGGTGCTACTGGTAAAGGAAATGATCAGGTTCGTTTTGAATTTGCAATTAAAGCTTTTGCTCCAGATATTAAAGTAATTGCTGCATGGCGTGATGACAAATGGAATATGGATAGCCGCGAAGCTGAAATTAAGTTCCTTGAAGACCGCGGACTTGAAGTTCCAATGAAAAAAGATCAGTCTTATAGCCGTGATGAAAATATCTGGCATCTTAGCCATGAAGGTCTTGAACTTGAAAAGACTGAAAATGAACCAAACTACAAGCACATGCTTAAAAATACAACTGTTCCAGAAGAAGCTCCAAACGATGGCGAATATGTAACTATCGATTTTGAAAAAGGAATTCCAGTTGGATTGAACGGCAAAAAAATGGGCGCACTTGAACTTCTTACCGAATTAAACGTTATTGGTGGAAGAAACGGTGTTGGACTCGTTGACATTTGCGAAAACCGCTTTGTAGGAATGAAGAGCCGTGGTGTTTACGAAACTCCTGGTGGAGCAATTCTTTACTATGCTCACAGAATGATGGATCACATCTGTCTTGACCGCGAAACTTACCACTACAAACAGCAGGTAAGCTTGCGCATGGCAGAACTTATTTACGAAGGAAAATGGTTCACAACTTTGATGGATTCCTGCATGGCATTCATGGATAAAGCCGAAGAAACTGTAACAGGTTGGGCTAAAGTAAAAGTAGTGAAGGGTGCAATCCGCGGTGCAGGCTCTGGTTCAAAATACAGCCTCTACAACGAAAGCATTGCAAGCTTTACAACCGGTGAACTTTACAACCACAAAGACGCTCAGGGCTTTATTACTTTGGCAGGCCTTCCACTCAAAGTACGCGCTATGATGGAGCAGCAGGTTGGAGAAGGTCAGGCTATCGCTGAAAGTAAGAATCTTAAAACTCGTCCTACTGAGTAGCCTAAGATTGAAGAACCGTTAAAAAGCAAGCTGCGACAGCGGGTTGCTTTAGGGTTCATCGATAGAACGGCTCAAGCGAGATTTATCGAGCCTATAATCAAAGTTTTTATTTAGAAGGTTGTCTGTTTTTCAGGCAACCTTTTTTTATTTCTTTTAGTTTTCCATGTTATAATTTCAACATTATTGAGATTGGAGGTAAATCAATGAGTCGCTTGTTTAATCAGCTTATAAGACTTTTTTCAATCCTTTCTATCCTTATTCTATTTGCAAGCTGTTCTGTTGTAACGGAATTTCTAAATAATCTTGAAAAAGGAAAATCAACTCAAACTGAAAGTTCTGCTGATTCAATTGACGATTTT
>JAILCM010000011.1 GCA_024680155.1 Treponema sp. | reverse complement strand
CCGCTTTACATGTTGGATGAACCGATTGGTGGAGTTGACCCTGCTGCCCGCGATTACATCCTTAATACAATAATTGCAAACTACAGCGAAAATGCAACCGTAATTTTATCAACACATTTAATCAGCGATATTGAGCCGGTTTTGAATTATGTGCTTTTCTTAAAAGAAGGAAACATTATTCGCCAGGGTGATGCCGACCAAATCCGTGAAGAAAAAGGCATGTCTATAGATTCGCTTTTCCGCGAAGAGTTTAGATGCTAGTAAAAAAAAGGAACATTTTTCGCGTGAAAAATACAAAAAAACACAAAAATCGACTAAAAATAGGAGAAAACCATGGAAAATTCAACAGAAAATACGACCGAACTTACAATAAAAGATGAAAAATCCAACTCAAAAATCAGAAATCCGTTTCCTTGGATTGGTAAGGTTTTTAAATATGAGATGAAGCATTCAATGAGAATTCTGCTTCCAGTTTATGCGGCAGTAATTGCAATTGCTTTGCTTGCAGGAATTCTTATTGCTGGAAAATCAGCAATAAACGGAGCTAACGGAGCAGAAAGTCAGAATCCGAATTTTAATTTTACATATACCCTTAACGGCATAAATGGAACTTTATCTCAGGCAACAGGATTTGCAATGTTTTTATTCTTTATAATTGTAATTGCATCTGCTGTTGTTTCTATAATCATTCTGGTAAAGCGTTTTAAAAACGGTTTGCTTGGTGACGAAGCCTATTTAAATCTTTCGCTGCCGGTTACAATTGGTGAACATCTTTTGGGAAGAATATTTCATATTTACATCTGGAGTTTTGCGTACATCATTACTATGGTGATTTCGCTTTTGCTTATTTCTTTTAGCAGCTGGAAGGATATTTTCAGTCGTTTTGATTCAAATATGTGGAACGCCCTTTTTGGAATAATCCTGTTTGTTTTGTTTGGTGCTTTAGCGTTAATCCTTTTTATTTTCTTAATCAATGCTATCGGTCATCTTGCAAAAAAACACAGAACTCTCGTAAAGCTTATTTCATTAATTTTGATTTTGAGCATAACTTCCAGAATTATTGGTGGAATTGATTACGTATTTTTCCAGAAAACAAATAATTCAATCGGCGTAATCTATTTGATGGCGCTTTTTGGAGCAATTCTGTCGGTGATTTATGGAACTGCAACATATTTTATTTTGAAGCTTAAACTTAATTTGGAATAAAAATCATCTGGAGAGTTTCGCCCAAATCCTAAAAATACACAATTTCGTAGTGCCCGCATTCCGTGAATCCAAGTTTTTTGTAGAGCGTGTATGCGGGCAGATTTTTTTCTTTTACAAAAAGGACGGGCTGACGATTTGCACGGATTGAACGCTTACAAAGTGAAAGCACCAGGGCAGCGGCATATCCATTACGACGATAAAGCTGATGTGTAAAAACTCCACCAATCTGAACGCAATTAAAACCGATTGCATTTGTGTTTGCTTTTGCAACAGGTTCACCGTCAACAAGAAGGGCAATACAAATCTGATTTTTTAGAATCTGCCTCAACATTATAGAAACTTCAGCGTCGGCAATCTGTTTTCCTGGACCTGCAATTTCTTCTTTCATATACTCTTTTTGCAGCAGATGAAGGAGTTCCATATCATTTTCTGTGCATCGAACAATTTCTTCGCCCCCGCTTAGATTGATGGAAGCTGGGATAGGGGTAGTGGGATTGTGGGGGGCATTTTGCGATGAATCATGCGTATTTTGGAGTGGCTCAGATGCATTTTGTACGGGAAACTCCATCATTTTGTAGTAATAGCTTTGTGCCGGAATTAAAAATGAGTTTTTAGGAAGGTCAGAATTATATTGCGACATATCAATTTGCGAAACAACTTTTACCAGAAAATCAGTTCCTTTTTGTTCACCACTTATGCAGCGAACCGGCTTTTTAAGTAGAGGTAAAAGTTCCTGGGCCAAAATTGTCGAATCGAGTAAATCAGGCTCGGGAATGCAATGGTAAAGCGTGTAATCAAGCGAGAGAATGCCAAGAATAGTATTTTCAACACCAGAATTAGTTTCGCCAACCGAATAAGTCAGATTTTGAGATGCTGAAATAAAAACAAGATTCTCAGAATTACGCCGGATTAAGGATGCCAGCGTCGCAGAAACTTTTTCATAAGGAAGAACAAACTGCTGTGCAATGAGAAAATCGTTTTTTGTTTGTATAGGAATCAGGGTCATGGTTATAATCTTTTTTATTGTTTATCGGCTTCTAAAATTCTTTGAATGG
>JAILCM010000319.1 GCA_024680155.1 Treponema sp. | reverse complement strand
ACATCGTCTCTACATTCATTATACTGCATGTAAACCGTTTTCTTATCAGAATCTGTTTTTATTTGATAGGGAATATTCATCTCGTAGTGTTTTAGAATTTCATTCTGTTTTTCTGGGACTTTTGGCAACCATATTCTTTTTTTTGAAGAATTAACAGGCTTACACAAAACAGTTTCAGTTTTGCCATCCTGATTTTCAAATGTGAAACTGATTCTTCCGTTTTTCGGCACAAGACCTGCAACCTGTAAATCATTATAACTTAAAGCATTTTCAAGACAATATTTTGCTCCGCTTTGTGTTTCATAAGAATAGAGTGAATATGCCGAAAGCTTCTGGCATGCGTCTTTAGCAGAACTGTCGCCAATTTTTACAAGCTTCCAGCCAAGATATTTTTTGTATTTTGGCAGAGTAAGATTAACATGATAATCTTCGCCATAACAGAAAAAGAAAAAAGGTGCAATCTTAGAAAACAAATCCGCAGAATCTACAGGCTGCAAAGAAAGATGCACGCATTTATAGTCTCTAAGAATTTCACGAAGTTTGTAGACACATTCAAGTCTGTTGATTTTACCTTCCATTACCTGAACCTTAAGCTGATCAAAGGGCTCCGGATCATAAAGATCTCTAAGTATTGAAGTCTTCATGTCAATCTGCATTCGTTCAATATCGTAATACAAATCCTTTGGAGTAACTTCTTTTTCCGAGTGACGTTTACAGCCTGCAAACAACAGAAAAGTAAACACGATTGATAAAATTATTAACAGACTTTTTTTCATAACAGCCCCCAATGATATTGAAGATTGCTTCGCTACGCTCGCAATGACAGAGAAGCCTCTCAATTACAGTGTATTAAAATAATCATAAATTGCATTGTAAATAGTATCTTCGCCTTTTATGAAATCTTCGAACTTTTCGTAAACTTCTACATCAGGCATAATTCCTTGATAGTGGGCATTACTTCTCTTTTTAAGTTCTGGAAGAGGACTTATTTCTTCAAGAAACATTGGATATCCAAAAGTACAATTTAATGCTTTTAATTCTTCGGAGTTTACACCTGTATAATTAAAGATTGCCTGACCGGTTTCTTCACCAAAGATTTTTGCATTTGGACAAACTTCCAGAATCGATTCCATAAAGATTGTACTTGCAGAAAAAGTTCTTCCGCCTGCAACAAGTGCAATATTATATTTATTCAATTCATCTCTGTATTTTTCCGGAAAGCCCCAGGTAAGCTGATAGCCGCCATGATTATATCTTAAATCAAATACAAGGGTATCATATAAACCGCTATCCAACTCTTTTATAATATCTGAAAACCAGACATCTGCAGGATAATCATCTCTTGCTATACAGGAAAGATAAGGAACATACAAAGTACGTTTTTCAGAACATGGCTTTATTGAATAATTATCCGTTACAAAATGAGGCAGACAATTATTTTCAATTTCAGGTAAAAGAGTAATAAACTTATTTTTGTTATAATTAACAGATTTTAAAACAAGCTCTTCAATTATTCCATCAGAAGATTCAAGTGTAATATGCAATTTCCCTTTGTTATCGAGTAAACCGGCATACTTAAAATCAGCAAAAGGAATTTTATTTTCAACATTATACCTCTTGCTTATTACAGTTTCGTAAGAATAAAATTCGGCAAGTCTGTCAACTGCTTCATCTACTTCAAGACCATTTATTTTTGTAAGCTTCCAGCCAAGATATTTTTCATATTTCTTTGTTACACCACAAACATGAAATTCCTTTCCATAATTGTAAAAAGTAACAGGCAGTACTACAGGATCTGGTTCAATGGGCGTAATGTAAACATGAGCTACATGATAATTTCCCAGTATTTCTCTGACTCTGTAATAACAGTCAGTGCGGCTAACCTTGCCTGCAAGAATATCTTTTTCCAGCGCTTCAAAATCTGCCGGATTATAAATTGACCGCATGGAAGAAGTAGTTAAATCAGCCTTAATTTTCATGACATCAATATACAAGGCCGGCTTAGAATTCTTGTTTTTTGATTTGTTACAAGATGTAAGACCAACAACAAACAGAAAAGTAAACACGATTGATAAAATTATTAACAGACTTTTTTTCATATTTCCCCCGTTTTTGTTTCTGAAATTGCAAAGAATAATTCTGAGAGGTAACTTTGATATGCGCGAGTGGAAGAGAGCCCCAAACTGCATTTGGGCGTTCGCGAGCCAAAGGCGAGTCTGATACCTCTTACGCCCAACCGCAGTTTGGAGCTCTCTGCAAATTAAACAGGTAAAGCTAAAAATTGTTTTCGCAATTTTTTTAACGCTTTGCTATTCAACACCGGCCGCCAGCGGCCTTACACATTATTTCTTAGCAATTTCAGCAACGCTTGTAACAACGCCTGCAAGATTCTGCAAATCTGATGGCACAATAATCTTTGTTGCCTG
>JAILCM010000314.1 GCA_024680155.1 Treponema sp. | reverse complement strand
ACTTACATTCTGTCTCGAAAGGTGAACAAGCGAACAAATCTCTTTCTGGGTTTTACCCATATTCAGACAGATGCCGATTTCTTTTTCAGAACGTGTAACATCTGTAATGCATTTCGGGTCAATATATTCCCGGTGTTCAATGTAGCGGACAATATCTGCCGGGTAGGAATCCATACCTTCCCGAATTTCAAGAAAACCTTTCTTACAATTGTCGCTGCGTTCAATACCAGGTATAAAACCAGAAGCGCCCAGCTTATGTGTACGTACTGCAAGAAACGGAGAACATTCTCCTGTCTCAACAAAATAAAACTTCAAAGTTTCATTCAGTACTTTCAGAATACGCAGAATGTCATTCATGACAAAACCCATAAAGTATTTGTCAAAAATAATTGCAGCATCACTTGTACTTTCAGCAGCTTTGAATAATTCAGAAACACTACAGCAGATGCATACATGTTTCTCACCAAAAAGAGCCAATGCGGATGTTACCGCATAATTTTTCGTAGCCTTTTCACAGCAAGCTATAATCAAGTTTGTTATCATATTTTTTTTACTCCTGATTAGAATCCAATCCCACAGGATTAAGGGTAGCCGGTTTGTACCAGATATCCCCCCAACTTTTTGTTTCTTTTCCTCTTTCACGAAGCACATCATTGATGGTCTTTAATCCAGCGTTGATTTCTGCAATGTCCCTGTTACTCTGAGCATCCTCACTTTCCTGCAGTTCTGGAATATTGCTCAAATTGAATATGCCTTTACAAGGTAATTCAAACCTTCTGAAAAATTGGACTTCCAAAACTTCTTCAAAGTTTTTAAGAAGCGGTATCAAAGTGTAGTTCCAGAAAGCTCTGTGCTGGCTGTCTGTATCAGTGCCACTCAAAGAGCTTTTTGAATCCTGAATATTCGCCACTCGTGGAGGTATCCCATATTTCGCGAGTAACGTATAAAGGTTCCACTTTTTCATATCATAAAGCTTCAGAACATCAGGGCTGAAAGTAAGCGGCTGATATTCCGTTCCTTTACCCAATACTGCAACCCGGTTTTTCATACCGCGACCGTATTTCTTGTCCCAGGTTCTGGCTAAAAGTTCGGCTTCGGCTTCAGTCAACACCTGGTCTGTCTTTAATAAACCTTTTGGAACACCTCCTTCTTTTAGTAGTCCTGTATTCTGTTTTGCGGCTAATAAATCCTGTTCAACTTCAAGACCAAGACTTACTAAAGGACTCACTCCGCGAAACACATTCCACGGATTCCAGTCCTTAAAATGAATTACCTCATCAGGAAGAATAATCAGAGGTCTTCCGCTGACTTCTTCCGTATAAACCCATTTTGTAATTCTGCCGCAGTCAACAACGTGCTGCATGTAACGGGGATTTAAAACAAAAATCTCGTTTGGAATACCACAAACGTAATTTTCCCCGAACCACCAGAAGGCTTCGCCGTCCAGACTCCACCAGGCACAAGTCTGTTTCCAAAGGTCAAAACGACTCAAAGATTTATTTGGAAAATTAAAAAGATTGGAAAGAGGAGTATCAGTTTCTACAGTACCGTTTTTACAAATCTCAAACTCAGCTCTTGCAACATTACGGGTAAGAATATCAATACAAACCGAAACCCACGCATGCTGTAGATAAGGATCAGTACAAGTTTTTTTATCAGACACAGAAAAGTCATCAGCAATACTTTCATTGTTGAGCTCTTCAAAGCTGCGTAACTGTTTCTTCTGTTTCCTCTTGTTAAATAAACTCACTTTCTCTTATACCTTATTTATCGGTAAACCCATAAGTTTATGCCATTACAACGCCGCTTGTTACCGCACTGAAAATCGCATAACGCATAGCGTCCATATAATGGTCATTCACTTTTACAATCTGATTATTCTCGTCACGAGAGTAATCCCAAATTTCACCAAGAACGCCGGTACAGTCTTTGCATACAAAGAATTGTCCTCGTTCAATTTTTGCTATAATGTAATCAATCCCTGCATCCACAGAGTTATTTGCCTTAACACCTCCAGGCACTTCCTGTATTCTTTCACCGCCAGCAGGGTCACAGTAGGTAATAAAACATTCCTTGTACCAGTCTTTAGCCGTCTGCTGTTCAACAGAAGTTTTAGTAGTTATGTTAAAGCCGCCAAAATCTGCAATAACATAAACCTTGTCATCAACCCAGCCAACCTTCACAGCTGCAATATGCAAGCCAAAATCCTGACCGCCGGTGTATTTATCAAACTCTTTCGGCAGCTTGTCACGAGGAATAATCATAGATTCCTCAAACTTCTCATAAACAGAGCCTTCCGGCTTTACCCATAAGCCGTCACGGAATCTAGCACGCTGCTTTTCCGGCATGTTGTCCAGAATGTCGCTGATGTAATCTTCATCAAGATTTTCAGCGTTATCCATAGGATTCAGAACTTCACTTGCGTAAAGCTCCGGTTTATTAAGTCTTTCATCCGTCCTCGGTTCAATCTTTCGGATGAACACCTTGTAAGCCCAGTGCATAGGTGAACACGGATTACAGTCATAAAAAAACTTATTCTTGCAGCCTTCAACTTTCATCGCAAGTCGCGAATAAGCAGTAGTTATTGCAGAATAAGAAATCTGGCTTACTTCGTTAAAGTAAATCGTCACATATTCGTGACCCAAAATCCTGTCTACCTGTTCTTTATCACCAAGACCACCAATCCAAATCTCGCTGCCGTTCCAAAGAGTTATAAGTCCGTCGTGTACGTTGGCTTTATAATTCTTTGGGCCAATAGTTTTATTAAGCCACGGCAAAAGTGTTTCGTGCAGAACAGAGCTCCTTGCATCCTTCGCACGAAAACGACAGATTAAATGTCTGCTTCCCGGGTAACGGCAAGCCCTGAAAATAATTGCCATTACAAGAACTGTCGTTTTCCCGGAACGCGAACCGCCAAAAAGCAGAATGTGTTTTGCACTAGAGCTTAAAAGCTTCAAAGCATTTTTCTGTACTGCCGTCGGCTTAAATATTTCGCTTGTCATAAATCTTTGAACGAATCAACAAAGCTTATCGCCAGTTCACCCTGAACCGGCTGTTTTGCAGCTTCCTTATCCGCACCGGTTATAAACGAATCAAGCTTTGCAGAACGTTCAAGCAAATCCATTGCGCCGTCAGCATTCAAGTCATCAGGTTTCAAAGTCTTAATACGTTTTGCAACAAGTTCATCAAAACCATTCAGCATTTCCATCTGGCGTTTCTTACGCTCAACACGTTCTGCAATAAGTTCACGTTCTGTTTCTTTTGCCACATATTCATCGTAAAGGGCAGCACGTTCATTCCACTTGAACAAACGAGCGTAACGACTCCACGAGCCATACTTTTTCGGGTCAATTTCGTGAAGTTCAAGACACGCTTTAATGCTTCGCTTATAGCCCATATTCCTGAACATGCAGAAAGCCTTAAATGCTTTCGGACTCTCGGCTTCTAAACGAGTCTCCCAGCATTTAGGCTCTGCCTGTTCACCAAGATTGCCGGTTGGTATGTCAGCAACTTGTCCTCCCAATCTTTTTCCGCCTCCTATTTTTGTATCAGAATCTTTTCCTGTTCATAGCGAACAAGATTTTCTCTTTCAGATTTCTGCAACCTCACAGGCCGCCCATGGTTCATAGTCAAAGAAACAGTAAACTCTCCAAACTCTCTGTTGCGCAGACATTCAGAAAAAAGCTCTTGAATCTTATCAAGCACATCAACATCATTTTTCAAAATCATCTTCAACCTCGCAGTCTTCAGTTATTGAATGAACCGGCTCCACGACATTTCTTCCAAGCCACTCATATAAATCATTCTGTCGGAAAACAATCCGTTTCCCGATTTTCACAAAAGGAACAAAGCCACCTTTTACAAGCGTGTACAAAAAGTATTTGCTTATAGTCAGATAACTTGCAGCTTCACCAATACTCATAATTGCAGGGTAAGAAACCTGCCTGTCAGATTTTTCCTTCTCAACATTTTCCGAACCCATAAAACTCCCCATTGCGGTAATAAGATTCTGGGTTTCTTAAATCCACAATGCTTTCTTTTTGTTTATGACTACATAATAAAACTGAAAACATTTCCCCAATGGGAAATAGATGTCATCTTGTGGGAAATAGATGTAACTCTGTGGGAAATAGAAAAGGTCGTTAAATGAAAAAAGCCCCTGCAAAGTGCAAGGGCTCTCAGTCTTATGCCGCAAGAATATTCATGCGGCTCTGTTCAAAGATTTCACGAATAGAATTAAAGTGCTCGTCAGTCATGTGGTCTGCATAGTGCTTAGTCATGGCCGGTGTAGTATGACCAAGAATCGCTTGAACATTTCTCATGTCAGTCATATTCGCAAGGTATGTCGCACAGAAATGTCGCAAACTGTAGAAATCTATATTGCGTTCCTTTCGTTCTTCTTCCGAAACTCCAATCTTGTGTAAAGCGTCAAAGAATCCGTCATCATAATACTGAGGCAGAAATGGTTTATAGTCATTTGCTTTCGACCAGAATACAAAGCTTTCATCAGAAGCAATCGGACACCGCTGAGCCTGTGCAAGGAGTCGGATAATAATATTATGAGCAACCGGAACTTTGCGGACAAGGTTAGTTTTCGTACTTTTCAAAAATCCTGTGCGGTGCCAGCTGTGTCGGATTGTGATTAAGTCATTATCAAAATCAATATCGCGAACCTGCAAGCCCGAAATCTCCCCAGGTCTCAAACCACTAAAGGCCGACAAATTAAATGCCAGATACATAACCTCGTTATCCCAATCAAGCTCGTAGAGTTGCTTAATTTCTTTCTCGCTTGGAATACCGCGGGCTGTCGCATCGCTCTTAGAAAAGGCCTCAACATTCGCCATCGGGTTAGAACGTATAACACCTTTATTCTTGAGCCACTTTAATCCAGTCGCTCCACAAGTGCGGGCATGGTTTATAGTCGCACCTTTAAGGCCTCGGAAGTTTGCAAGCTCCTGCAGAAAGTCTTCAAGGTACTGTTCAGAAAGTTCACCAACGGTAAACTCTTCGCCAAAAAAAGGCACCCAGTAACGGTCTACCATACCGCGCATTTCTTTACAGTGGTAATCGCCAATAGACTTTTTATGCGCACGTTTATTCTGAATATATTCAGACTTCTCAGGAGTCCAGAAGTTACGCAGGAATTCACAAAGCTTAATCGTGCAGTCAGGATTCAAAGGCTCATAAACTTTCTGAGCCACATCTTCAGGCAACAGTCCAGAATCTGCAAGGGCGTTTTTCTTATGAACCACAACAACCTTTTTCTTCGGAGCTGGTTCTTCAACAACAGGAGCAGCTTCTACTACCGGAGTAGGAGCAACAGTCTGAACAGAAGCACCTTCAAATCTAAACTTTGCGCAAAGCTTTTCATAAAGAGTTTTAGCTTCGTCAAAAGTCAGACGGTTCAAGAGGTTTTCAAAATCAAAGGCAGAATCATAATCAGGTTTTCGTTTTTGCTTGGCAGGTGCACCGCTCGTATACCAGGTCATCGCAAGTTGCAGGGCTTCATCATAGTTTTTGGTATGAGTGCTCTTGTAATTAGTTCTGGTTCCAGTTTCCTTATTGGTAAAAGAAACGACGTAATAACCATTAGCGTTGAGTCTAAGATAATAAGGTCTCATAAAAACTCCTGTCCAAGACAC
>JAILCM010000313.1 GCA_024680155.1 Treponema sp. | reverse complement strand
ACGAAATGTCAATCGGAGCTAAAGAAATGAACCAGACCAGTGCTGCACTTTCTGATATTTCTGCTAAGGTAAATGATTCTATAAACCAGATTGGCATGCAGATTGACCAGTTCCAGGTATAATGCGGGCTGCGTGAGCTTGTCACCTACAGAACTTGTAACTCGACCTTGTAACTCTAGGGTAATCCTTGTATAATTAATCATATGTGTGGAATAGTAGGTTACATTGGAAATAAAAATGCAGCTCCTGTTTTGGTTAAGGCGCTCAAAAAGTTGGAATATCGCGGTTATGATTCTGCGGGAATTGCGGTTTATACTGGTGAAGAAATCCTTGTTAATAAGGTAAAAGGCGCACTTTATAAGCTTGCCGAAAAAATCACTGGCGAAATTATTCCTGATGGCGCAAAAAATAAAGATTTTGCTGCTAAGGAACTTGCGCTTTTTGAAAAAACTGATAATTTTGTAAAAGGAAACCTTGGAATTGGCCATACACGCTGGGCAACTCATGGAGAACCAAGTGATACAAACAGTCATCCTCATACAAGTATGGATGGTTCAATTTCTATTGTTCATAACGGAATTATCGAAAATTATGCAGATTTAAAGGCAAAACTTCAGTCGCAGGGCGTTGTTTTTAAATCTCAGACAGATACCGAAGTTGTAGTTCATTTAATCGATAAATATTATAAGGAAGAAAAAGATATTTTTAAGGCAGTTCGCCGTGCAATTCAGGTGCTCGAAGGATCGTACGCGCTTGGCGTTATCTGTAAAGATTATCCTGATAGAATTATTGCTTGCCGTAAAGAAAGTCCGCTCATTGTTGGTGTTGGAAAAGGCGAAAACTTTATTGCTTCTGATGTTCCTGCAATTTTGGAGCACACCCGCGATGTTTACTATCTTGGCGAAAAAGAACTTGTAGTTTTGTATGCTGATCACGTTGATTTGTTCAATTTTGAAGGCGAAAAAATTATAAAAGAAATGAGCCACGTTGAATGGGATATGGATGCTGCAGAAAAGGGCGGATATCCTCATTTTATGATTAAGGAAATTCACGAACAGCCAAAAGCCCTTATTGATACAATGCGTCCTAGAATTATTAAGGATGGAAAAGGCAAACCAACAGACGTTTATTTTGAAGAAAACAAAATGGATGATTCATGGCGAAAGGCAAAACGCGTTGTAATTACTGCTTGTGGAACTGCTTATCATGCCGGAGTTGTTGCAAAATATGCTTTTGAAAAAATTGCCCGCATGAAAGTTGACGTTGATGTTGCAAGTGAATTCCGTTACCGCAATCCTATTTTGGATAAGGACGATATTTTTATAGTTGTAAGCCAGTCTGGAGAAACTGCTGATACTTTGAGTGCGCTCCGTCTTGCAAAACAGAACGGACTTAAGGTTGTTGCAATTACAAACTGCGTAGGTTCAACTGTTAGCCGTGAAGCTGATGATGTAATTTATACAATGGCAGGCCCAGAAATTGCAGTTGCTTCTACAAAAGCTTATACAACTCAGGTTTTGTGCATGTATCTTTTGGCAATCAAAGCTGGAAAATTGCGCGGAACTTTAAGTGAAGAGGAAGCAACAAAACTTCTTAGCGAACTTGAATCAATTCCGCAGAAAATTCAGCAGATTCTTGATGGAAAAGATATTATCCAGAAGTTTGCGTCAAAACAGTTTAATAAAGATAAAATTTTTTATATTGGACGCCAGTTCGACAGTGCAACTTCGCTTGAAAGTGCTTTAAAGTTGAAGGAAGTAAGCTACATGCATTCCGAAGCTTTTGCTGCCGGTGAATTAAAACATGGTCCAATCGCTTTGATTGACCCGCAGACTTTGGTTGTAGCAATTGCTTCTAAGCCAGATTTGTATGAAAAAATCGGTTCAAATATGGTAGAAGTAAAGAGCCGCGGTGCAACTGTTCTTGTAATCACACAGAATGGTGACGCTTTCAAAGGTAAAACCGATGAAGTTTTTGCAATTCCTGAATGTTCAGAAACTTTGGCAAGCCTTTTGACTGTAATTCCAGCTCAACTTTTTGCATATTATTGTGCAATTTTGCGCGGTTACGACCCAGATAAACCAAGAAATCTTGCAAAGAGTGTTACTGTAGAGTAAACAAAAAATCCGAAATAATGTACGGAGTTCTGTAAAAAAATAAACAAAAAAAAGGCCTTGCAAGAGCAACTCTTACAAGGCCTTAATTTTCTCTCCGATTTTTATAAACTCTCCAATATGTCTATCTCTCCGATGTCCGTTTTATCTCTCCGATTGATAAACTCTCCGACGAATTATGATTTTTCTCTCCGATGTCCGCCGCTTATTTTTCGTCTACATTTTCTGGTTCAGTAAGTCCACCAATTTTAATAACATTGATAGTTTTTGCATTTTCATCAATAAAACCAGAAATTACAGCCTTTTTTCCGCTTCTTTTTGAAAGAGTTTCAAGTGCTTTTACACCTTCATCTCCAAAAGCTTTTGCTTCGTAAGTTTTTTTGTTTTTAAGCTTAAGCATGATGTGCTGACCATCTTTCTTGTTTTTTACTTTGATAGAAACTGCAACAGTTTTTGCTCCCTCATAAGAAGCAACTGTTTCAACCGGTGTTGATGTAACTTCGTTAGCCTGTGCAAAAATTCCCGAAGTTCCGAATACTGCCAATGCAGCCAAAATTGCAAATGTTTTTGTTGTCTTATTCATAAATAGCCTCCTGTGTAAGCCTTGTTTTTCTCTCCACTCAGCAACGCCGTGTTTATGTTTACACTATACAATATCTTCGGTTGAGTTGCTTTAAAATACACTAAGAGAAAAATAAGAAGATTCTAAGAAAAGGGAGATTTTTCTTTCATAAAATCTTCATTATATAAGTAACTTTTTTCCACAAATCGACGTTTTTTTAGTATACTAATATATTATAGGTAAACTTCTGAACGAAGTTTGCTATAGAACAACGGTGAAAAAATGTTGCGCCACTGCTCGCATTTTTTCGACCTTACACAGGAGGATAAAAAAAATGATCGAGGTTTCCCACGTATCCCGGAATTTCGGGGGATTCCGTGCGGTAAATGACATCAGCTTTTCAATTCCAACCGGACAAATTGTTGGACTTTTGGGACCAAATGGAGCTGGTAAAACTACTACAATGCGAATGATTACGGGCTTTCTTGCACCGTCAGATGGTACAATTTTGATTGACGGTATTGATATTTCGCAAAAGCCTGTAGAAACAAAAAATAAAATTGGCTATATGCCAGAATCTGCGCCACTCTACGGCGAAATGATTGTTGAAGATTATCTTAAATACATTTCTGAAATTCATGGAGAAGACCCTTCTGTAAAAGTTCCTCTTTTGTGCAAAGAATGCGGTTTAAAAGAAGTAATGAGCAAAAATATTTCTGAACTTTCCCGCGGTAACCGTCAGCGAGTTGCCCTTGCTCATGCACTTGTTCACGACCCTGAAATTCTTATTCTTGATGAACCAACATCCGGACTTGACCCTAACCAGGTTGAAGATGTTCGTGCCATCATCCGCGAAATTGGTAAAACCCGAACTGTAATTGTTTCTACCCATATTCTTAGCGAAGTTGAAACTTTGTGCAGCCGTGCAATAATCATTTCTGGCGGTAAAGTTGTTGCCGATAGTCCAATCGAAGAACTTAAAAACAGCGTTGGAACTTCTTCTTCGGTTTACGTTACTTTGGGCGGCGGTTCTGAAGAAAATGCAAGAAAAGCAGCAGAATCTGTTGCAAATGTAGCGGCAGTTTCGGTAAAACCGGTTGCAGAAGAAGGTCGATTTGAACTTGTAGTTTCTGTAAATGGTGAAGCAGAAATTCGTCCTGTTCTTGTTAAAAAACTTGTTGAAGCAGGCTTTGATTTATATGAAATGGCAATTGCTCACAACAGTCTTGAAGATGTATTCCATACTCTTACTACAGAAAAAGAGGTAAAAAAGAATGGCTAATTCAAAAACAAAAAATCCTACTTTTATCATCATGAAGAGGGAATTAAAATCATATTTTAACGGTCCGATTGCTTATATTGTTACCGGACTTTTCTTGATTGTAACTGGAATTGTATTTTTTATTTTCCCGTATACATTCTTTGCTTACAGAATGGCTGAACTTCGTAATTTCTTTGGTCAGCTTCCAAAAATTCTTGCTCTTTTTATTCCTGCTTTGACAATGCGTATTGTTGCAGAAGAGCGAAGAAGCGGCTCTTACGAAACTTTGATGACTCTTCCTGTTACTGAGCTTCAGGTTATTTGCGGAAAATATCTTGCAGTTTTGATTGAAGCCCTTGTTATGGTTGCACCAACTTTGTTCTATATAATTGTAGTGTCTGTGTTCGGTCATCCTGATTTTGGTCCAATCGTTGGTGGATTCATCGGAATCATCTTTTTGTGTGCAAGCTATTCTGCAATCGGTATTTTTGCGTCATCTCTTACAAAAAATCAGATTATCGCATTTGCAATTGCAGCGGCAGTTTGTTTTATTCTTTCGGTAATGGATTCAACATTCCTTATGTTCCTTCCAACTCCGGTAACAAGTTTGCTCAGCTATCTTTCTGCAAATTCGCACTTTACTTCAATTTCCCGTGGAATCATTGATACCCGAGATTTGATTTATTTTGTTTCGCTGACGGCACTTTTCCTTGTGCTTACAGTTAAGATTAATCAGAACGCAAAAAAATAAGGGGGCAGCAGAATGAAAAAGTTTTTAAATTGGCTTAAAAGCCCGTCCAGTGATTTTGCTCTGTTTATCATCCTTTTGATTCTTGCAAATATTGTTGGCGTAAATTCATATAGAAGAATTGATTTGACCCGCACAAGAGCGTACTCACTTTCTAATGCGAGCAAACAAATTGTAAAAAATCTTGAAGAACCGCTTTCTATTCGTGTGTTCTTTGATAAAAATCTTCCTTCAATTTACCAGAGTACAGCTCAGTATGTTAAAGATTTGATGGTTGAATATAAAAATGCTGCAAACCAAAATTTCAGCGTTTCTTATATGGATATGTCAAAAGTTGAAAATCAGAATATTGCTCGTGATTTTGGCTTGCGACAGATTCAGATTCAGGAACTTAAGAATAACGAAGTTGGTCTTAAACAGGTTTACATGGGACTTGTTATTACTTACGGCGATGCAGTTGAAAAAATTGACGCAATCACAAGTGCAAAAGGCTTTGAATATAAAGTAACTTCTGCAATTTCTAAGATGATTAACACTGCTGATACGCTTTCTTCTCTTAAAGATGACGAAAAAATCAATGTTACGCTTTATCTTAGTAACGAGCTTAAATCTTTGGGAATTAGCGGTGCCGAAGAAGCTGAATCTTATATTCAGAATGCTGTAAACGAACTTAATTTGCAGAAGAAAAATCGTCTTGTGTTTAAGACCGTTCATCCAAGTACAGACGAAGTTCCAGATTTGGCTGAAAAGTACGGACTTGAAAAACTCCAGTATCGCAGCCGTGATGGTGTAAAAACAGCCGCTGTTGGTGTTGTTCTTGAATATAATGACAGTTTCCGCCTTCTTCCAATTGGATTCCAGCAGGTTTTGTTCACTTATGCAATTAGTGGTTTGGATGAAGCCGCTGACTTAATTAACGCGGGAATTGAAAATCTTGTTTCTCATCCTACAGAAATTGGTTATCTTACAGGTCACAATGAATTTGAACTTAATTCTGAGCAGGCAACAATTTTCTACCAGCTTATGGAAGAACGTTACAAAGCAGTTGCCCTTGATTTGACCGAAGAAGATATTCCAGCAGGAATTTCAACTCTCATTATAAACGGTATTCAGGTTGATATGACCGAAGAAGAACTTTATAAGATTGACCAGTTTGTAATGAAGGGCGGAAATCTTCTTGTATTTGCTGACGGTATGATAGAAATGGGCCAGGGAAGTCAGTACTACAATATGCCGCAGTATATGCCGAACGACATTAATCTTGACCGCCTTTTGGAAAAATATGGCGTTGTTCGCGGAAAGAATTACGTAATGGATAAGAACTGTGGTACTCAGAATAACCAGCAGTACGGAAAATTGAATTATTACTGGGTTCCAATTCTTGCTAAGAATCAGTTGAATCAGAAACATCCGGTTGCAAAAAATCTTGGAAACGTATTTATGTATATGAACGGTTCTTTGGATGTAAGCGCTGCAATGGATGATAAGGATGTAAACGTTACAATTCTTGCAAAATCTTCAAAAGATTCATGGACAATGAAAGACAACATCATGCTTAACCCTATGATGATTACTCCTCCTGCAGATCCAAGCCAGATGAGCGAGCAGAATCTTGTTGTTCTTTTGGAAGGTAAATTCAAGAGTGCATTTGATTCAGAATTTGTACCGGAAAATAATGAAGATTCTGATGAAGATTCGGAAAATGCCGATGCTGCTAAAAAATCAAATCCAGCTGATTCCGACAACGAACTTTCTGCTTCTAAATACATTGCTTCTTCAAAAGTTGCAGGAAAAATCATCGTTGCAAGTTCATCTTATCTTACAACTCAAAGTCTTATTGATGCAAATTATCAGTACCCACAGACAATTTTTGTAATGAACCTTGTTGATTACCTTAACGGCAATGCTGATTTGTGCGAAATGCGTAACAAAGATTTGTCTGTAGAAATGCTTGATTTGTCTAAACCTTATTCAACAGCTCTTTCTAACGTGTTCAAATATTTTGCTGTATTTGGATTGGCAATTTTGTTTGGTGTGGCTGGACTTGTTGTTCTTGTTCGTCGTGCTAAACGTAAGATTGCAATTAATGCAAAATATAATCCTGATGATACACGCCAGATTGTAAGAAAAAAGCCTGTAAAAGCTAAAGCTCAAGTTGAAGCATTGGGCGGAGCAGAAAGTGGAACAGAAAAATCTGAATCTGCAAAATCTGAAAGTGAAGGGGGACAAAACTAAATGAAACCTAGAAAAATAATTCTTCTTGCGGGATGTGCTGTTCTTTTGTGCATCTGCATTGTTCAAATGATTACGTCTGCCAGCGACAAAGTTAAGATTTTTGAATTTTCAGATGAGCCGGACGAAATTGTTCTTGAAAAACCTGATGAAACTTTGACAATTGTAAAAAATGGTGAAGACTGGCTTTTGGGCGATAAAAAATATCCTGCTGCAGGTTCTGCTGTTGATGATATAATTAATTCGCTCAAATCTATAAAAGCACTGGATAAAGTTGGTTCTGCAAGTTCGGAAGCTGTTGCTGCCCGCTATGATTTAATAGAAGAAAAAGCTGTAACTGCCACTGCAAAAAAAGGCGGAAAAGTTTTGCGTTCGGTTACTGTTGGTAAAGATGCAACTGCCGGTTCTCAGTCTTATATTACAATTGATGGCGGAAAGGATGTTTACCTTGCAACAGGAAATTTAAGCGGTGCTTTTTCAAAATCAGTTGATGAATTACGCAGCCGTGCAGTTCTTACTCTTGATAAAACTGCAATTTCTTCTGTAAGCATTACCCCTGCTGATGGAACTGCCTGGACTCTTTCTAGAACTGGCGAAGGTATGGATGTAAACTGGAATATTTCTGGAGCTGATGTTGAAGTTGATGCCGAAGTTGCAAAAAGTTGGGTTGAATCTTTGGCAACTTTTGCTGCTGCTAAATGGCATGACGAAAACGAAAATCTTGGTGGAGAAAAGCTTGTTTCTGCAAAGATTGTTTGTGGCGGCAAAAATGTAAGCTTTGATTTGTACAAGATTCCTTCTGAGTCAGATGAAGGCAGCGTAGTTTATTACGGAAACTGCAGCGAAACTCCTTATACTTTTGAACTTGCTTCTTATGCGGCTCAAAAATTGCTCAAAAAACCGGAAGATTTGACAAAATGATAAAACTTGTTGCTTTTTTGGGTAACTACGGCAAGGAATACGAAAAGACCCGCCACAATGTTAGCTGGTATTTTGCAGATTCTTTGCCATTCGCTTCTAAATTAAGCTGGCAGAGTAAGTTCAAAGGGGAAATAGCTTCGTGCACCCCGGATGAACTTGCTCTTTGGGCACGCGACTGTAAAATTTGTTCTACAAAAGAAGGGCTGCCAGTTCGCGTGCCGGAAGAAGCTCCTGCCCACATCTATTTTCTAAAACCATACACTTACATGAATCTTAGCGGCGACAGTATTATAGAAGCAGCGAACTTTTATAAAATCAAGCCCGAAGAAATCATGGTAATTCACGATGAACTTGAACTTGTTCCAGGTTTTGTAAGCCTGAAATGGAGTGGCGGACTTGGCGGACACAACGGTTTGCGTTCTACAAAAGCTGTTCTTGGAACTCCAGATTTCTGGCGTATACGTTTTGGAATTGGCCGCCCAGATAATCCAAACGTCAGCGTTGCCGATTACGTTCTAAGCCGATTCACTGCAGAACAGCAGGAACTTATGCAGAATGTGTTCAGTCAGACGAATCTTTTGTTTGTAAAAGTGCTTTTGACTAAAGAACCCGAAAAACTGGTTCAAGCGTGGGGAAAGAAAAAACTGGCGGAATGATTTCATTTTAGTTGCGTAAACATCCGGCTGGAACAACAAGAACTCCGTCTTCTCTTTTGTACGCATATTGCCCAACTCCAGTTAAGACCATCAAAAAAGAGGGAGTTTTCATTTTTGTAGTATCAATCTTTTCAGCCAGTTTTTTCAAATTTGCAGCACCCTCATTTATCAGTGTATCACTGCCGAGTTTAATTTCAATAAGTCCATATTTTCCGTTTCTTAGATGAATAACAGCATCGCATTCCAGACCAGTGTTATCCTTGTAATGATAAACAGAACCATCAAGGCTTTCTGCAAATACCCGTAAATCACGTACACATAAAGTTTCAAAAAAAAGACCGTAGGTGTTCAAATCATTCAATAAATCTTCTGGTCCAATACCAAGGCTTGCAACAGCAATGGAAGGGTCAACGTAATACCGTGTGTCAGAAGTTCTGATTGCAGACTTTGATCGTAGATTTGGATTCCAGGCACACATGTCCTCAATTACAAAAATCTTCTTTAATGACTCAATATATGTATGAACAGTATCTTCATTTATGCTGGATGAATCGTTTGCAAGTATATCATTTGCAATTACAGTGTTTGCAACTTGACTTCCTTGATTTCGTGCAAAAGATCTCATAATTCTTTTTACTCGCTCTTCATTCTTATTATTTCCATCTGCCCGATTTATATCAGATTTTACTACGCCATCAAAATAGTCGAATGCCTGTTGTAAGGCTGCTTTTTCTTTTAAATCTATAGAGCCTGGCCAGCCGCCACGACAAATCAAAAATGCAAGTTTTTCTATATCATTCGGGTTTTCACCATCGATATCTAGGTTTCCGCTGAATAGTTCTTTTAAGCTTACTTCACCTGAAGAATCTCCCGACTCAAACAAGCTCATTGGCCTCATCATGAGCCACGAAAAACGTCCTGTACCTGAATGAGTGATTTCTTTTGTATCTGGTGGAACTGCTGAATCTGTTAAAATAAACTGTCCCATTTTAGAGCGCTGATCAACTTCATATCTGATTGTGTCCCAAAGAGTTGGAGCAAGTTGCCATTCATCGATAAGTCGTGGTGTTTCACCTTTTAAAAGTCTCAAAGGATTTATTTTTGCAAGTGTTAGATTCTGTTCTTTTTCAGTAGGATTATCCATGTGCAAAATACTTGCAGCTTTTTGTTCTGCTGTTGTTGTTTTTCCGCACCATTTAGGCCCTTCTATAAGGACTGCACCCTTTGCTTCTAGTTTGTCATTTAAAATTGTATCAACTATACGATTCCGATATTCGCTCATATTTTTATTATCGAGATTTTTCGGCGTTTTGTAAAGAAAACTTTCGGCATTTTGTAATATTTTTTTTCGGCGAATTGTAATGAAAAGATTTGGTGTTTTGAATTTTTTTTTATTTTTTCCTTTTCATTACAATTTCTCTAATCAAAATGAATGCTAGAATTATTGCTCCGCCAAGAAGGCATTTCCAGCCAGGGAGTTCATGTACAAAAATGAATACCCAAACTGGATTCATAAGCGGTTCTATCATTGTGATGAGCGAAGCCGAAAGTGCGGTTACTTTTTTAATTCCGATTGAATAAAGAATATTTGGGATTCCCATCTGGAACATGCCAAGCAGCAGCAAGAATGTTAGAGATTTGATGTCTGGAATTCCGTTTTCTTTTAAAAAGACGAAGGAGAGCCCAAAATTTGCGACAATCAGCTGGGCCAGCATAAAAGCGTCGCGGGAAGTGTTCTGCTTTTTGCGAGTGGCGGGGCGGGCCTTGTTGTTTTCTTTTGTGTCTGAAAAAACTGCGGAGTCGGCATCTGATTCTTTTTCTTCGTCGCCAAAGTGTTTGTCCTCGGTCGAAATTTGTTTTTGTCCTTCCGCCTGCTTTACCTGTGCAATCAAAAGCTGCTGTTTGCGTTGGAAAATTGTTGTGGCGGCAAACGTGATTCCTGAACAAAGGGCCAGAATGTTTCCTAAAAGGGCTGTGTCGGCAAATTCTGAAGTTTGTGTGCCTGCCCGTGATTCCAAAAGATTATCTGCAAAAAAGAGAATCATTCCTACAACAATTCCTGCGAAGGTTACGTAGTCAATTTTTTTGTTTCTTTCGCCGATGAGCAGGGTGCTGAAAAGGATTACCCAGACAGGCTCTGTGTATTCAAGAAATACTACGTTTGCGGCATAAGTGAGTTTGTTAGAAATTACGTACAAAATCATTGTGCCGGCGTAGCTTATTGCAGAAAGCCAGAGGTACAAGGTCTGCTTTTTATCGATTGAGTTATCCTGTTCGCTGCGTACAAAAAAATGCGGAAGGCTTCTTGAAAAAATGGCAATTGTTGCAAAGGCAATCAGACTGCGGAAGCCTGCAATTACGAACGAGTTGATTGTTACATATTTTAAAAATACGCCACCCAAACTCCAGCCGAGCGCGCATAAAACCATTGCAAACGAACCTTCAACTTTTTTCATTTTTTAAAATCCTTATACAGGTGCTAAAACTCCAGTTTGTTGTTCCCAAGTGAAAAACAACTTTTATTTAAAAATTTCAATTGCGTAGCGTACAGTGTCCATTGCGTCTTTACCGTAGAAGTCGGCTCCAATCTGGTCGGCATATTCCTGGGTCATTACGGCACCACCAACACAAACTTTTGCCCATGGACATTCGGCCCTAAGCTGTTTGATTGTTTCTTCCATGGCGGCAACGGTTGTGGTCATTAAGGCAGAAAGTCCAACCAGTTGAACTTTGTCTTTTTTGCAAGCCTCAACTACAGTTTCTGGAGGAACGTCTTTTCCTAAATCGATGACTTCAAAATCGTAGTTTTCGAGCAGGACTTTTACAATGTTTTTTCCAATATCGTGAATGTCGCCTTTTACGGTTGCAATTATGACTTTTCCTTTAGGCTCGCCTTTTTTGCCAGATTTTTCCATGTATTCTCGGATTTCTCCAAAAGCAGATTTTGCCGCTTCTGCCGCCATGAGCAATTGTGGAAGATACATCGTTTTTTGCTCAAAGCGTTTTCCAACATAGTCCAGGCCCGGAATCAAGTGGTTGTTTATTATTTCGAGCGAGTCGGTTGTGGTAAGAAGTTCGCGAGTTATGTTTGCCGCGTCGGTTTTGAGCCCGTGGATGATTGCGTTGCCTAAAGCTGAGGTGTTAGAGGAGTCGGGGCGTTGTAACCGAGTTTGCTCCGCAAACATCGCAGGGGTATCGGTGGAGCCGATGCCATTTTTGTTAGAGTCGCCACTTTGTGCAGTTGCAGTTGCCCCGCTAGAGGGGGTAGTGGAAGACGACGTGCCGGCTGAAGCGAGGGGGATAGCGCAAGCTTCTGTTCCATTTTTACCGACAGCGTTATCTGCTTGCGCTTCCAGTTTTTGCGAGGCAAAAACTGGGGGTGCGGAATTATTTAATTTCTCACCTGCCTCTTCTGTCCA
>JAILCM010000167.1 GCA_024680155.1 Treponema sp. | reverse complement strand
TGCTTACCAGTATAGAATGGGTGGCAAGCTGAACAAATTTCAACGTGGATATCTTTTACAGTTGAACGTGTTTCAATTACATTACCGCAAACGCAAGTAATTTTTGTAAGCTGGTAGTCTGGGTGAATTCCCTTTTTCATTGTTATAACTCCTATATTCTTGCCCGATATTACGCCCGGCTGCCACTAGTTTGTGCAAAAAAAGCACTGCTATCATTCCGCAACCGTCAACTAAATAAATATAATATCACAAGATAAAATGATTCTATTATTTTAATAAAAATGCCCAATCAGGTCAATAAATTCTGTTTCAAATTGATTAAAATTTACAAAAAAATGCGCCCTAAAAAGAGCGCACTTTTTACAAAATAAACAAATACTACTAATTACTCCATTCCTGCAGTTCCCGCATTCATACTTGCAAGGAATGCATCGTTCGTCTTGCTCTTCTTCATGCGGTCAAGAATGAGTTCGGTAATATCAACATCTTCCATTGGATTAAGAACTTTACGCAAAATCCAGATTTTTTGGAGTTCGTTTTCGGTAAGGAGTAATTCCTCTTTACGTGTACCAGATTTTTTGATATTGATTGCAGGGAACAATCGGCGTTCTGCAAGTTTTCTATCCAAGTCAATTTCGCTGTTTCCAGTTCCTTTAAACTCTTCAAAAATAACTTCATCCATTCGTGAACCAGTTTCAATCAATGCTGTAGAAATAATTGTAAGTGAACCGCCCTCTTCTACATTACGAGCCGCACCAAAGAAACGTTTTGGCTTAAACAAAGCGTTAGAATCAACACCACCAGACAAAACTTTACCGGAAGTCTGAACAGTCTGGTTGTAAGCGCGTGCAAGACGAGTAATTGAGTCAAGCAAAATTACAACATCCCGTTTATGTTCAACAAGACGTTTTGCCTTTTCCAAAACCATTTCTGCAACCTGAACGTGACGTGTAGCCTGTTCATCAAAAGTAGAAGAAATTACTTCACCTTTGATTGCGCGTTCCATTTCGGTAACTTCCTCAGGACGTTCATCAATCAAAAGTACAATTAAAATTACTTCCGGATTATTTGTAGTGATTGCATTTGCAATTTTCTGCATCAAGATTGTTTTACCTGCTTTTGGAGGAGCAACAATCAAAAGACGCTGACCTTTACCAATTGGCGCAAACAAATCAACAATTCGTGTACTAACTTCTGTAGAAACAGTTTCAAGACGAAGTTTTTCGTTTGGATAAAGCGGTGTAAGGTTTTCAAAAGGAACACGAGTCTGTGCAACACGTGGTTCATCAAAGTTTACAGTTTCAATACGGAGTAAAGCAAAAAAGCGTTCACCTTCTTTTGGAGAACGAGTCTGTCCGTAAACTGTATCACCAGTTTTAAGATTAAACAAACGAATCTGGCTTGGGCTAATATAAATATCATCAGGGCCTGGCAAGTACGAGTTCTGTGGGCTACGCAAGAAACCATATCCATCAGGCAAGATTTCAAGTGCACCAGAAGCAAAAATAATTCCACCGTGTTCTGTATGTGCTTTAAGAATTACAAAAATCAAATCCTGCTTTTTCATTGGAGCAAGTTCATCCGGCGTAAATCCATACTGAATTGCACGTTCACGAAGTTCCGGCATTGATTCCCGTGTAAGGTCATTGATTAAAAGACGTGGTTTATTTGCATTTTCTTCTGCAGCAGCGGCAATTGCAGCTTCGTTTGCAGCGGCATCAAAAGTTTCTGTACGTGGGATGTAAGGTCTTCTTACGGCAGGTCCTTTTCTATTATTAAATCTGTTCTGATTGTTTTGATTTTGTCTTCTATAATTCTGGCGTTCTTCTGTACCTTCAGAATCATCAGCTTTTTTTACAATTTTACGTCTTTTTATAACAACGCGGCTTCCTTCTGAATGTTCACCTTCTGCATTTGAATCTTCAGCGTTTTCTGTTGACGCGTTTTCAGAACTTTCTGCTGCTTCATTTGAATCATTTACTGTTTCCGCATTTTCAGCTGGTTCTGATTCATTTTCTGTTACTGAATTTTCCTGATTTTCGTTTTCTGGCACAGCATCTTCGTTTACAATTGTTTTTTCTTCTGCTGCGACTTCATTTCCTGAATCAAAATCAAGAGTGGCCTGATTTTCCTCTGCATTTGGCTCTTCTTTTTTTAAAGGTCTTTTTCGTAGTGCCATTAAAAATTCTCCAATAGTGTTTAAATTTTCAAAATGATTTATATATTGATTATTCGGATAATTAAAACCTTAAGAAAGATAAAATAAAAATAAGACAAGATTATGTCTGTTGACATTTATAATTATTACTATTTTTACTAAAATATGTCAACAATTAAAAACTAAAAGTACATAAAATCTAAAATTTCAAAAAATCTTATTTTATTACATCAGAATGAATTACCATTGCCTGCTTATATTCTGCTGAAGATACTGAAAATAAATCAACTTCCGGTTCAGCTTCGAGCATAGAAACCTGACCAGAATAATCAACATTATTTGCAATTCTGATTCTAGCTGTAGTTATATCACTTTCTACAATGCTTCCAGAACAAATTTCGATTCTTTCAGAAGCCTTCATTTCACCTTTAACAGAACCAGAAACAACAATTGAATTAGCAACAATTCCTTCAACCGTGCAAGAAGCGGTTTTTGCAATTTCCAAATCGCCGGTAGGTGCATTTATATTTCCGTTAAATTTTCCCGTGATGACTAATCTGTCTCTGAATTCAAGAACTCCGTCAAATTCAGAATCTTCTCCAAAAACTGTAATATATTTTTTTTCATCATCACGCAATGCCATAAAACACCTGTCTAATTTCTTATTTTATTGATTATAACAATTATTATTTTTGAAAGCAACAATCCGCATGCTAAAATTACGAACAAAAATCCCCATGAACTTCCAAAACGACAGCTAAAAGTCTGAGCCCTATCTTCTGGTAAAACAGGAACTTCTCCAATTACATAAGTTGCAGTAAAAGGTTCTGCCATGTTTAAAATTTCACCATTCAAACTGATTATACAAGTCTGTCCCGAAGCCGTACTTCTAACAGATGGAACTCTATTTTCAACAGAACGGAAGACCGCCATTGCAAGATGCTGATTCTGACAAACTAAATCATGGCACCACGCATCATTAGACAGATTTACAAAACAACGAGCTCCATTTTTATACATCATTCGGCAGGATTTTTCAAAAGTATCTTCGTAGCAAATCGGTGTGGAAAAGTTTAATCCGTCAACATTAAAAACTGTATATTCATTTCCAGGTGTCCACATATGATTTCCGCGTTCAATCAAAAATTTGTATAAACCGGGCAACTGTTTTTCGTATGGAAAAGTTTCGCTAAAAGGAACAAGTTTTATTTTTGAATATATCTGCGGTTTTGGCGGAAGAACGTTTTGACCAGGCTTAAACATGAGTGCAGAATTATAATCATCTTTTTTTGCAGAATTAGAACTTACAACCGTATGTCCGTTTCCCACAACAAATGTTGCAGATTTTTCGTTAATATAATCAAGAAGATACGAAACAATTTTATAACGACGCTCATCTTTTTTACTTTCGTACTGGTAGACAATAGAAGGAACAATTGCAGTTTCCGGCCACACTACCAGTTGAATATCGGGATTAATTTCCAGCGCAGAATCAGTTAATTTTGTTATATTGATTAAGTTTTCGGCATAAGCATTTACACCGCTTTTCCAGGGATCATCATTTGTCTGAACCGCCAGAACTTTTACTTTTTTATAGTCCGACGTATCAATTTTTGAAAAGTTACCGTAAATCAGAACAAAAACAAAGCATGCAGTCCAAACCATAGCCGCAATAACAGAACTTGCTCTTGAACAAAATTGTAATTTTTCTTCCGCCTGAGTAATAGATTTAATATGTGTATTTGCTTCAAAAAGTTCTTCAGAACCGTCAAAATTTATTAAAAGAGCACGTTTTTCCAACGTCTTAGCTACAAAATCAAAAAGAAAAAATGAAGGAAGAATTACAAAAGCAGTAAATCCAAAAATTCCTGTAATATCACAAATTTGAATAATTGTAGTTTGTTTCCATAAAGCGTAACCGGTAACTCCATAATTAAACCCGGCAAATCCAAGAGTACGCAAAAATTCGTAGGCACAAACTATAAGCCACTGAACAATCCAATGATTTTTTGGAAACAAAACTTCCGCACACTTTAATATAGTAAAAACAATTGCAAGAATAAAAAAATATCCAATTACGACTGCGGCATATCCTGGACCACTAAATTTTCCAAGCCAGTAACCTAAAAATGAGTAAGACAAAAAGCCATAAAGTCCGCCTGCAAGCCAAACAAATTTAAGCCTGAAATTTTTTACTAAAAATAAAACCGGGATATACGAAAACCACGCAAGAAAACCGAGTCCTTCCTTAAAAAGAAAATTAGGATGTTCAAGTGCAAAAAATAACGACGCAAAAATAATTACAAGTCCATAAATACAAAAGTGAGAAAAATAATTCAAAAATGATTTTGAGCCGTGTTTATTTTTCATTTTTTACCGGAAGATTCCATAAATTCTTTTTAAGTTCTTGCCCTGCTCTGAATGCCGCTACATAATGAGGTTCAACCGAAACAATTTCCCCTGTTCTTGGATTACGTGCAACTTTTCTACCTTTGCGAAGTCGTGGTTCAAAAGTACCAAAACCACGAAATTCTATTACGGCACCTTCTTCCAATGAATTTTTTACTTCGTTCAAAAAAGCTTCAATTACCGAATTTATTGTCTGTCTTTCTAAATCTGTGTTTTTATAAATTTCTTCAATAATATCTGCTTTTGTCTTTTTGTTTTCCGGCATTTTTTCACCCACTTTTTAAATTATCATTTTATCTAAAAAAAAACCAGTTGAAGAAAGACTCCAACTGGATTTCCAAAAAGTTTTTTAGAGTATGAAATGTTATTTTGCTGCAAAAGTAGCATTGAAAAGATTCATCATTCTTGACTTTTTGCGTGAAACTGCATTTCTAGTCAAAACACCCTTACTGCGAGCACTGTCAAGTTCTTTCTGAAGCTGTTTATACTTTTCTTCAGCAAGTTTCTGATCCTTTGCCTGAACAGCTTCTACAAACTGTTTAGCATAAGTTCTACATGTACTCTTGATAGCTTTATTATGAAGTCTACGAACTTCGCTCTGAGCGTGTCTTTTTTCCGCAGAAGATTTTTTACCTGCCAATTGGAAACCCCCAAATATTAGTTAACTTGATAAATATATTATCAAAATAAATATATTATGTCAACGAAAACTTGAAGTTTGATTTCCTTTATATTGACACTTAAGCCCTATCTCATTATTATATTTGATACGAATATTCGATTTGGAGGCACATAATGGCTGGAGCTAGTAAAAACTCTCGTACTACTGTTGCAACACAAAAATTCATTTGCCCTGACTGCGGTGGCGAAATCATAATGAAAACAATGATTGAAAATGGCAGACTTAAGAATCAGGCAGAATGCCAGAAATGCAAACGTGTTGAAAGACGCCCAAAGGATTTTAAATAATCCTAAGGAAAAAAAAAACTGTTCGGACTCATGAACCGAACAGTTTTTTTTTGCAGTTTTATAATTAGAATTCTGATGACGGCAACTTTGCCCATTCATCCAATTGCTGCTGAATCAAAACTTTTGCTTCATCCAATAGAGCGTTACATTCATCCTTTGTTTTTGGCGGCTCACAAACTTTAAGCACTTTTACGCGGTAACATCCTTTTTTAAGATTTGTAGAAACAGAACTAAGATTTCTTAATTTAAATCCACCATCCAAAGCACAAATTGCAACTGGAAGATTTGTTGATTCTGTCAATTTTCTAAAGCCCGCAGTATAAAATTTTCCAACTTTACCGTCTTTAGTTCTGGTTCCTTCAGGAAACAAAATAGGAATCTGATTATTTTTTACAACACGTTCACCAAATTCACCAATACAAGCCATTGCTTCCATAGGTTTTGCTTTTCTAGAAATCATACAATGCTGCTGAGAACGCAACATTTCTGAAACAAGCGGAATGTGACGTTCCAGCATGGATTTTGCAACAAAACGAATTTCTTTTTCCGGCATAAACTTCATAAAAACAGGAATATCAAGCAAACTCTGGTGATTTGCAATTACAATAAACTGTTCAGGAAGCTGCTTTTTACTTTCATTGTAGCCCCAAAAATGGAATCCGCGGTAAGTATGGACAATTGCAAAAAGACGAGGAGCCAAAACTTTTACAATATAATCAGAAATTTTTATGCTCCAGTTTTTATTAATTGGATATACTAAAATATTTGCAAGTGAAGCCGGCAAAACCATACATATCAATAAAAGAAAAGTAAGAAAACTTCCCATATTAAACTCCAGAAAAATCAAGTGAGAATATTATAATACATTTTAAGAAAAAATAAAATTGTTTATTGCAGAACAAAGCTCTTTTAATGACGAATACATTTTTTTACATTCCGGCATTCCCGCAATAAAAAATGAACCATATCGTTTTTCGTAAATTCTTCTATCCAGAACAACAACCGCTCCCCTGTCATCAGAACGGCGAATCAAACGTCCAATTCCCTGCCGGTATTTTATAATTGCTTCAGGCATACTCAAATCCATAAACGAATTCCCGCCACGCTTTTCTATCATTTCTGAACGAGCAACAAAAACAGGATCATTTGGAACAGTAAACGGCAGCTTTACAATAATAACCTGCGAAAGTGATTCACCAGGAACATCAACTCCCTGCCAGAACGAATCGGTAGCAAAAAGCACGCTTTCTTTTTCGTTTTTAAACGCTTCCAAAAGCTTAGAACTGTCATCATCGCCCTGTTTTATAACACGGATTGAAGTTCCTCTCAAAGACGCACTGGCCGCGGTATACGCACTTCGCAAAGATTCATAAGATGTAAACAAAACTAGAGTACGACCTTCAGCTGCCATAATAAGTCTTGGAATTGCCATTTCTACATACTGCTGGAATTCCATTTTTTCTGGTAAAGGAGCATCAGAAGGAACTGCAAAAAGCATATTTTTTTCATAAGGGAATGGAGACGGAAAATCTTTACACAAAATACGTTCTTTTTCGCTAAAAGCAAGCCCAATTCTTCTCATCCAGTAGCCGTAATCACGTCCGGTTTTAATTGTTGCCGAAGTACAAATTACGCTTTTCATCTGCTCAAAAACGCCTTCATTCATCAAATCTGCAATATCAAGCGGAGTTTGAGTAAAAGTGATATATTCTGCATCTGTTCCATCTTTTGCCATATCTGGAGGAAGCCGTTTTTTCTGAATCCAGAATACATCATTGCGTTTTTCATCCCAAACTGCAAAATTTTTTAGCAGAACAATATAATCTTCAAGATGACGCAAAATTATTTTTGATTCCCAGTAACACGGGGCATCATGGTCATCTTCATCAATTCCTTCCATAACAGTACGGACAATTACTGTAAAATCACCAAGAGCCTTAGCAAGTTCAGAAATTGCAACAAGAAGCGGGCTAAAATCACGCGCAGTTCCATCATAAAGACGTTTTGTACTTTCGTGTATGAGCAAATCTTTAGCAGCAATCTCTACATTCAAAATTGAACTTTTTATCCGATTGCTTACATCATACGCTTTAGAAGCTTCTTCTTCGCTGGAAGAAAGAATTGCAAGACTGCACAAATGTCCTGATTCAGAATTTTTACGATGGCGGTACATTTGATTCATCAGTTTGTTGATTTTGAATCTTGTTACACTTTCACTAAAAAAACTTGTTGCCGCAGTTTCAATTCCATGTGATTCATCAAAAACAATGTGATGATAAGGTGGAAGAACAGCCGCATCTTCATAACCAGCCCCACCAAGCCGCGACTGAATATCTGCAAACAAAAGATGATGATTTACTACAATAATATTTGCACTCGCCGCTTCTTTTCGCATTTTCATTACAAAACATTCAGTATGAAAAGGACAACGCATTCCCATACAGGCATCACTTTCGGAATTAACTTTAGTCCATACATTTTCTGAAGGCATAAAAGCAAGATCACTTTTACTTCCATTTTCAGATTCCTGCGCCCATTCTGCAATTTTCTTCAATTCATCACTTTCATTTTCAAATAAATCAAGAATTGAAGCAGCATCATTTAAGCGACGTTTACAAATATAATTCTGCCGCCCCTTCATGAGAACAAATTTGATTTTTTTACCAAGGATTTTTTCTACAGCTGGAATATCTTTTTCGCAAATCTGCTGCTGCAAATTGATTGTACCAGTTGAAATGACAACCCGTTCATGATTTGTAACCGACCATAGAATAGACGGAATTAAATATGCGTAAGATTTTCCAACTCCAGTTCCAGCTTCAAAAACACCAATTTTATTTTCATTAAATGTCTTTGCAATCTGTCTTAAAAGCTCTATCTGTACAGGCCGTTCTTCAAATCCTTCATAAATTTTTGATAATGGACCGCCGTTTGAAATATAAAAACCCGCATCATCTTCCGAAATTTTTGTGATTTTTTTGGGAAGAACTGGTTCGACAACAACGTAAATATCTGTTGCCTGATTATTTATAATATAAAAACCTTTTCCATTCTGCGAAACTTCTGAGGCTACACCTAAATCTGCACCAGAAGGAGTAAGATTTCCACTTGGATGATTATGAATTAAAACTTCCCCTTCCCGTACATCTGTAAAATTCAGCGGAACAGTATGCTCTGCGCCTCTTGAACCAATTTTAATTTCTACGACAATACCTTCTTCATCTAGTTTTCCAGTAAAAAAAACTTCATTACCATCAGCATCAACAATTGCTTCTTTAATTTTACTGATAACTTTGGAAGAAAGGTACTGTTCAATTTTCATAAGTTCCACCCAAAAAACTAAATGGTAATAAGTACTTGCATAAAAAATTGTAAGTATAAATAACCACGAGTTTTTGCTTCGCAAAAACTCGCCAGTCCAAAACAAAAGAGGCTCACCATTTGGTGAGCCTCTTTTGTTTACATCTCCTAGCAGAATTGAACTGCTGTTGTCGGGATGAAAACCCGATGTCCTAACCACTAGACGAAGGAGACATATGTCATTCGCAACTGACTTAGATAATATAAGTTATATTTCATTTTTCGTCAATAGCAAAAACATAAATTTTTAAAAAAATTATCATTTTTTTTACATGCTCAATCCAAATTTCTTTGTTAATTTTTCCTGTAAAGGCTTACATTCTTCTACGTCCATTCCAAGATTAATTGCAGCATTCAAATCACTCATCGATTTTTCATATTCGCGAACTTCAAAATATGCCATTGCCCTTCTAAAATGAGTATGAGCCTGGAATTTATTTATTTCAAGTGACTTTGTAAAATTATCAATTGATTCAGGATACTTTTTTAGAATTGAATAAACAATTCCCTTGTAATAATACGTTCTGTAAGCTTTTGGATCATATTGAATACTAATATCAAAATCAGCAAGAGCATCTTCAAATTTATTCATTGAAAAATATGCCATTCCGCGGTGTTTTCTGATTACAGCAATTACATTCTTATCTTCGTCGTTTACTGCATTCAAAATTTTTGTATAGATTTCAACAGCTTCTTCCAATTTTCCTGCATTATGAGCGTGAATTGCACTCAAAAGCATATCATCAATTGTACCTTGAACAAACGGCGTGATTCTGTTTATATCTTCTGGTTCTTCTTTTTTTTCTGTTTTTTCATTAAGAAGATTGTCCGCAAGATTATAAAATGATTTTCGTCTGTCTTCCAATTCTTTCTGCAATTTTTTCTGATAATCACGGATTTCCTGAAAAGTTATATCAGCCAAAGTTAAAGAAGCATTTAAAGATGCTAATTTTCGGCGTAATGGTTTATCGAATGGTGAAAATTCAGTTTTATAAATTAATTCATGCTCAACTTCTGCCCACGCATCCTGTAAAATAGTACGAATCTGAATTTCACAAACAAGTTCATCAGAAAGAGGCTTTAAATCCTTAAATTTTGTAGAATCTGGTTTACAGCTTTCAGGAATTTTTACAAGTACATGAATTGATTCGTAACCAAATTCACTGAATTTTTTTTCTGCACCTTTTACTTCAACTTCTTTAATTTCAAAAATCTGTTTTATTTGATTAAGAGCAATATTTATATCTTCCAAAAACGAACAAATCATTCTAATGCCCATCATATCGGTAAGATAAATAAGGCCTTCAGTTTCTTTTGATTCTTCTGCCTTTAAACGAAGCACTTTTTTATAGTAACTCTTAAAACTTTTTACACGAGCTTTGTATGTTGGTTGAGAAGAAAGTGAGATTTTTTCCTGTAATACTTTGACAATATTCTGCATAATTTCTGTAAAATATTCAGAATAAGCCTCGTAATTGTTCTTAATTTTTTCTTTTGATTGAATAAAAATTTTCTCTGATTCCATATCGCTATACTATAAATATAAAAAAGTGCAACATAAAAAAAAATGCACTAAAAATAAAAAAAGAGCTGCCCTTGAAGTTCATATAAAACTTTTTAAAGGACAGCTCCTTCTATTTTGAAAAGTTGAAATTATTTATTATTTCTCGTTTCCAGCATTAGTATTTGAGTAACCAGCACCTGATGTTGAAGCAGGGTTCAAGCTTGTTGTGAATTCATCTTCAGCAGCAAGTTTAGCCTTTTCGAGGTAGCGGTTAACCTGTTTGTTACCAAATCTTTCCATTTCAGAATTCTGGCGGTTCTTTTCTTTCTTACCAATGATTCCCCAAAGGTCTTCATCATCGATATCACGATCTGTTGTAAGAAGAGCTTTATCATAGATGATTGATACATCTTTGAAGTAACCAATGAAATCACCACCAATGTGAGCTGCATCACGAGTAATCTGGAAACCAGAGAATTTTACAGAAGGGATTCCACGTGGATAAATTGGATATACGCGGATTTCGCGATTGCGGATTTCTGTAATATACTGTGGGTTGTTCCAACGGAGTTCTTTCCATCCGTCGAATCCAAGATAGCCCATAAAGTAGCGGCGTTCTACACCATCATTATCTTTAAGGAGTACATACAATCCATGAGGGAAGTTCATACCCAAAGTTGTAACTTTAATAGCTTTAAGTGTTCCAACGTTCTTTACAACACCATAACCATCTTCAAACAATGTTTTTCCAGAAGCCTTTTCTTCATCTGTAGCAGGCTGACGCATACCATCATCACCAGCAGAAGAAAGAGGTTCATACATTGGAATATCAAATGGAGGAACAATTTTAGCATTTGCGTTAGAGTTCCAAGTTGGGAATACAATTCTTACACCCATTACTTTAGAACCAGCAAATGGCTGATCTGCATCACCTTTTACAGGAGCAGCAACAACCTGTGAATCTGCCAGACTTGTAACATTTTTTGCAGAAGAATTCAACACAACTTCCCATTCTGGAAGGAATAATGAAGTCTTCATAAGATCTTTCTGATCAGCTGTAAATGTTGCACCAGCACTAACAGAATAATCCATTACAGTGTGTTTGTTCTGAGTTGAATTTCCGTTCTCATCACTAACGCAGTCAGCATCCAACAGTGTGAAATCAATGAGCATTGATTCCTCTGCGAAAGCGACACCACCAACAAGCAGCATAGCAGCTGCAAATAAACCCAAAGTCTTCTTCATATTGAAGCTCCTTTATTATACTATTCGATGTAGCCTTGTAATATTTATATTATCCAATATGTATTTTGTTTTGTCAACGCTTTTTCTTTTTCCAATTTTTATTTTTTTGGTAAATTTTCGAAAGCATAGTTGCCATCAACAAACACTTGAATTTCAGAAATATTAGCAAAATTCATCCGAATATTTTTTTTAAGCAATTCAATTCCATCTTGAATTGCAATTACATCGCCACCTTCATAAATCAAGTCGGAAGACAAATCAAGGTACAGAGTTTTATCACTTTGAAAACAAGAAAGCACCTTTGTTCCGCGAGAAAACAGTTTTTTTGTACGTTCAATTTGTGAACCAAGAAGAATTTCATCGATATAAACACGAACATCAGATTTATTTTCTACCGGACGCAAATATCGTGTTTCTATAACTTCTTTTCCAGATTCAGCTGATGGAAATATAAAGGAGTATCGTCTGCCCTGCCCCTTAAAAAGAAACAGCATAAATGAAATGCCAAAGACTACGAGAAGAACAGATGAAAGAATAATTACTTTTAAATTTTCACTTTTCATTTTACTGATGTAAATCCTTTAGAGCGTTCAAAGTGTGTTATAAACGCACTGATACCATTATATATTCCAAGAGTTGCCTTTTTCAAGTATTTTTCGTCATTCAATTTTAAAGCTTCGGCTTCATTTGAAACAAATCCCAATTCTATAAGAACACTAGGCATGTTTGCATTTTTTACTACAAACCATTCTTCAGCTTTGATTCCGCGTGCTTTTGATTCACTGCCAATTTGAGCTTGAAGTCCGTCCATAATATACTGAGCAATCATTATACTTTCGGTTGTGTATTCTTCTTCCAGAATTGAATTTACAATTTCAAAAAGATTTGAATCATTTTCTTCTACGGCATTTTTATCTAAAACCGTACGTCTGTAGCCCGGAGAAAGATACCAGACTTCGTAACCGGATGAAGTTTTATTCAGCGAAGAGTTTACATGAACCGAAATAAACAAAATTGCTTCGTTTTCTTTGACTTTTACTTTATTTGCAATGTCGGTACGTTCGCTCAAAGACAGGAATTTGTCGGTATTGCGGGTAAGAATGATTTGTTTGTCGGGATAAGAAGTTTTCATGCGCTCGTAAAGCATTTTTGCAACTTTTAGAGTGATGTCTTTTTCCTGAATTGTTACATTTTTTCCGTTAATTTTATATGTTTTTAAGGCTCCAGGATCTTTTCCGCCATGTCCGGCATCTAAAATTACAGCACCAACTTTAAACATTGTAGAATTATTCTGACTAAAAAGGATTTCTGCATCGGAAAGGAATTTCTGAGAGATTTTTACCTTATTTTGTTCGATTGACGGAGCATCTGTAAACTTCATCAGCATGCTGTCTAAAACTACGATTGATTCATTATTGCGGAACGTAAGCTGATGTCCGTTTTTTTCGAGCATTCCAGTTTCTGAAAGAGAATCCCAGTAGAAAGTCATTCCAAGGGATTTTGCTTTTTCTGCAAGGATAAAATTATTTTTAGAAGCTGGAACTTGTGCAGAAGAATTTTGTGCCGCCTGAGCAAAACTTGTGCCGGAGAAAAAAATGAGAATCAGACTTGTATAAAAAAATCGCTTAATATTCATAGTTTAATTTTGTGAATCAGAAACGTAAACTGCCGCCTGAATGCCACCCCTTAAAAGAGCCCGCCAGAATTTATTTGAATCAAGTTCCTTGTGTTTTGGACGAAGGACATCAAATTTTTGTGCGGTCTGAAGGATTGTGTTGTAATTCCAATCCCTTATATCTTTATATTCGGATTTTTTGAGCACTTCTGGAATAAAATTTTCAATTTTTTGATTTGCAGGAATTGTGCCCTTTATTTTTTCGAGTTCGCCAGGTGTAAGTGAGGCAAGAATTTCTTCAAACGCAGACGGCGGAAATTTATCTTCATCAGAGTCAAAATGACAGTCGAGGAATTTTTGAGTAAGTTCATTGTTCGGCTTTAAAGTGATGAAAATATTTGAAACAGCATCTTCTGCAGACGCAATTGCAATTTTACGGTCGTTACTTACGCTGATAATGTTTCCGCATTTCTGTACGTTATTGCGCGGGAAATCAACATTGCAGCCTAAAGAAACGGTTGCCCGCGGAAGAAAGTCAAAAACAGCTTTGTCGGTATATTCTGTGATATTTTCTATATATTCAACGGTTCCCGGAATGGAAATCCAGGCACGCTCAGCACTTGTTCGGACACATGGAACTTCAAAAAGTTCATATGGCTTTTGAGAGGTGAATC
>JAILCM010000305.1 GCA_024680155.1 Treponema sp. | reverse complement strand
AAAAAAGGTCTTACATTTGAACAGTCTCTTCGCAGCCGCAAATACGAACACGACGCTCCAAACTTTACTCCACGCATTTCATCTTTACTCACAGTTGGAAAAGGTTCTGGTGCAAGTGCAGGTTCAGATTCAACTTCCGATTACACATATTCACTTTCTATTCTTAAGAGCGATTGCGGTAACGGCGATAATACTTTGCGCTTTACTTACACTTACGACAATCCTCAGAATGGAGAAGGCCACTACATTCACACTTATATGGAAGATGGAAATCCTCTCCCAAGCTTTGAAGGTGAGCCTGTAAAACTCGCCCTCCGTGGAAATATTGACGACTTTGCAAACGAAATCTGGAATTCTTTGAACGAAGACAACAAAGTTTCACTTTTCGTACGCTACATCAACATTGCCGACGGAACTTATGAAGAAAGAATCATAAATAAGAATAAATAGGTGCTTTCCCCTACAAAAATTTGATTATTTATGTTTAAAAATCTAATACTTTTCTAAGTGTTTTATTTACCCCATAGATTT
This sequence comes from Treponema sp., assembly GCA_024680155.1. GTDB lineage: Bacteria > Spirochaetota > Spirochaetia > Treponematales > Treponemataceae > Treponema_D. Next base: position 8,390 of record JAILCM010000305.1, on the reverse strand, counting down.
ATAATTTTAATAACTATAACTATGGGGTATTTCTTTGAAAACGATAGAAACAAAAGTTAATGCCGCTCCAAAACAAATCCTTTTAAAAGTTTTTGATTATGGATTGCGAGCTTCCGTTCTTATTTTGTTTGCGCTTCTGTTTTTTGGGCGAATTAATCCTGCTCGAATTTCAGATTCAATGAAAAAAAATCTTTCACTTGCAAAATCTGCATTTTATTTCCGTGGTCTTACCGAAGATATTGTTACTCTTGAAGATTCCGGCGATTCTGATTTTGACGTAAATCCGTTTGAAAGCATGTCTACTTCTGATGATTTTACAGAAGATTCTTACGAGGATTTTTACCGTATGCTTGAACAGATGGCAGCCGAAGAGGATGATGAAGCCGAAGACTGGGAAGAAGACGATGATGATTCTTTTGGATTCGACAAAGCTGAAAAAATTGAACTTCAAAAATATAGCGGCATTTGGGGCGAATTTGCCGAAAATCATCCGGAAATTGCTTCTGCCTTGCGTTACGACCAGTTTGCAAGTCTTCTAACTTTTTTTGCTGTTATAATTGCACTTGCCGGTGTTTTTCTTTCTTTTGGTACAAATAAAATTCGTAAACTTGGGCTTATAATTGCTGCATGTGGTGCGTTTATTACAGCTTTGAGCCTTTTGAATTTTGCGTTTGCATATTCTAAGCTGGATTCTGTTTCGGATATGCTTGATGTTTCTCCAATTCCACCAGCTGGAATTTCGGGATTCATTGTTTTTTGTGTTTTGAGCATTGGTTTTGCAGTTGCTTCTTTTGTAATGCAAAAATCCCCAGCTGATGAACCTTCAACAATATCTCTTACTCCATTCCAGATTACATTCCGTGTTCTTGCGCTTTTACTTTTTGTACTTTTGTTTATTCCAGGTGCAAATCCTGCAAGAATTTCTGAAAATATTAACCGAAACGTTTCTTTGTTTACATCAGGATTTTCTTACGGAACTTACACCGAAAATCTTGAACGTGCTTTAGTTCGTGGATGGCTTCCTGAATATGTTACAAGAATTGCATGGATTTCAAGTTTGTTTGCCTGTCTGGGAATTGCGGCAGCAGGTGTTGGCGCTTGTATGTCTGTTGGAAACAATAAACTTAAAAAATATGCACACATCACCTTGCTCGCAGGTAGTGGAACGGCATTTTTTGCTTTGTTCGGAATTCTTTATGCGTATAATCTTTTTGTTTCAAGTCCTAATGTAGACAGAATTCTTCCAATGGAACCGTCGGTTATAGTTTTGTACTTTGTATTGCTTGCAATCATCTTTGCAACTTCGCTTTTTTCTATGTTTAAAACTCCGGCTCCAGAACCAGATGAAAAGTGTTCAATTGAAGCTCCTTATCAGCTTTTCTTAATGCTTCTTCCTGCTTTAATTCTTGTGTTCCTGTTCAGTTATCTGCCTTTGTGGGGATGGCGTTATGCTTTCTTTGATTATAATCCGGGTGACACTCTTTCTCTTGATTCCTGGGTTGGTTTAAAGTGGTTTAAATATCCTTTTGAAAATTCTGCAACAACCGCTGATATTATCCGTGTTCTTAGAAATACACTTGTAATGAGCGGACTTGGTATTTTGGGTAGCTGGCTTCCTATGGCATTTGCAATCTTCCTTGCTGAAATCCGTAATAAGACTGCAAGAAAAATTATTCAGACATTAACTACAATTCCTAACTTTATTTCGTGGGTTTTAGTTTATGCAATTGCGTTCTGTATTTTTGGAACTCAGGGATTTATTTCAAGTCTTATGGTGAACCGCGGAATTTGGGATAGCGGAAAAAATATGCTCATGGGCGACAGTATGATTTGGCTTAAGATGTGGCTCTGGGGAACGTGGAAAGGTCTTGGATGGTCTGCAATTATGTATATTGCGGCAATTAGTGGAATTGACCAGCAGTTGTATGAAGCGGCTACTGTAGATGGAGCAGGTCGTTTCCAGAGAATCTGGCATATTACTGTACCGGAGCTTTTGCCAACTTATATTGTTCTTCTTATTCTTTCAATTTCGGGCATTTTGAGTAACGGTATGGATCAGTACTTGTGTTTCAAGAATCCTGACAACAAAGGTCCAATCGAAGTTCTTGATTTGTACGTTTACCAGATTACGTTTGGTGCAACTTCCAACAGCAATATTCCGTTCTCTACAGTTGTAAGTATGTTTAAGTCTTTAGTCAGCGTAATTCTGTTGTTTATTACTAATAAAATTTCTAAATGGGTACGTGGTTCAAGTATCTTCTAATTTAAAGTGAGTAAAGGAGGTTTAAAATGGTAGAAAAAAAATCTATGGGTGACATCATCTTTAATATTTTGAACTACGCGTTCTTTATTGTGTTTACGATTCTTTGTGTATTTCCGTTCTATTATCTGTTTATAAATACAATTTCGGATCAGGGATTAGTTTCTAGAGGATTGATAAATTTTTATCCACGCGGATTAAACATAAAAAACTATATTGCACTTCGTAATGTTCATGATTTAGGAACATCGTTCCTTGTAACTTTGGCTCGTACTTTAATTGGAACTGCAACTTCAACTGCTGTTTCTGGTTTTGTAGGTTACCTTGTTACTAAGCAGGAAATGTGGCACCGTAAGCTTGCCTACCGCTTTATGATTGTAACAATGTATTTTAATGCGGGATTGATTCCGTGGTTTACAACAATGCAGATGCTTGGTCTTACAAATAATTTCCTTGGTTATATTATTCCGGGACTTGTAAGCGTTTACAACATCATCATGGTAAAAACTTACATTGAATCTATTCCTGCTGAACTTGAAGAAAGTGCCCAGATTGACGGTGCTTCTTATTTTACAATTTTCTTAAAAATCATCTGGCCGCTTTCTAAACCGATTCTTGCAACAATTGCAATTTGGGCGGCAGTAGGACACTGGAACTCATTCCAGGACTCTTTAATTCTTATGTCTGGTGCACCAAAATTAAAGACCTTGCAGGAACGTTTGTACATGTATTTGAATCAGTCTTCAAACCTTGCCGCTTCAATGTCTACTTCTACATCCGGCTTAACAGAAGCTCAGCGCCAGGAACTTTTGAACACGACAACAATCAAATACACCGTAGCCATGGTCACCGCCATCCCAATCCTCTGCGTCTACCCCTTCATGCAAAAATATTTTGTAAAAGGGTTGATGCTGGGGGCTGTTAAGGGTTAGGAATTGAGGATGCGTTAAAAAAAAACGCGAAAGCTTGGAGCGTTTTTTTAGCATCATCCTTATTGCATAATAAAAAAGTTTTTTATAGGAGGACAAAAATGAAAAAACTTTTAAGCGCAGTTATTGGGCTCGCACTTATTTCAAGTGCTGCTCTTACAGCTGCTCCAAAAACTGAAGGTAACATCAAGAAAATCAGACCTAAACAGACTGTAACTCTTGACATTTATTCACAGCTTGCTAACTATTCTGGAATTCAAACTGGTTGGTTCGCAGATTTGATGCTTGAAAAATTCAACGTAAAAATCAACATCATTCCAGAAACAGGTGGAGCTTACCAGACTCGTATGGAAGCAGGAAATCTTGGTGACATCGTTGTTTGGGGCGATAATACCGATAAATACGCTTCTGCTTGTAAAAAAGGTCTTCTTCTTGACTGGGAAGCAGATAAACTTCTTGATAACTATGGTCCATACATGAAGGCAAACATGAAGCTTGCTCTTCAAAAGAATAAATTTATGGATTCTCCAGACAAAAAAATGCACGGTTTTGGTCATGGAGTTTCTACATCTGCAAAAGATATTCAGCAGTTTTTCTATACTTGGGATTTGCGCTTTGATTTGTATGAAAAAATCGGAAAGCCAGAAGTTAAGACTCTTGAAGATTTAGTAGATGTTCTTGCAAAAATGAAAGAAATTTGTCCTAAAGATGATAACGGAAATCCAACTTATGGTGTTTCTTTGTTCAATGACTGGGACGGAAACATGGTAATGTATGTAAAATCTTTGGCTACAGCATACTATGGTTATGATGAATTTGACTTTGGTCTTTACGATCCAGATACTGGAAAATTCTATGATTGTCTTGATCCTGATGGCCCATATCTTCGCTGTTTGAAATTCATCAATAAATTGAATCAGAAAGGTCTTGTTGATCCAGACTCTGTAACTCAGAAATATGATGGTATGTCAGAAGATTATCAGAACGGTTCTGCATTCTGGAACATCTTTAACTGGATGGCTTCTGGAACTTACAACTCTGATGAACACGTAAAAGCTGGAAAAGCAATGTACCCGGTTTGCCCTAAAGATGCTCACACAATTGTTTATGGACAGAGCGTTTATGGTGGAAACCGTCTTTGGACAATCGGTTCAAAAACAGCTTACCCAGAACTTTGTATGGCAATCATCAACTGGTTCTCTACTCCAGAAGGATTCATGACAACTCAGTATGGTCCTAAAGGTGTAACCTGGACAATCAAAGGTGGAAAATCTTATCTTACTGAATTTGGTAAAAAAGCAATGGCTGACCAGAACAACACAATCATGCCTGCTCCATATAAAGGAACATTCCATGACGGTGCTTTCCAGATTAACAACATTACTTGGTGTGCTGATGCTTACAACCCATTAACAACAAACGAAACTTACAACCGCGTATTCTGGGAATCTGAACAGACTCCAGCTCAGTCTGACATTGAACAGAAATGGCGTGACTGGTCAAAAGCTTCTTCTCCAGACTTGTACTTGCAGAAGACAACTTACCGCATTGCTCCAGGTTCTCTTTATACAGGTGCTGGTACTCCAGATGACCTTACTATGAAATGGAACCAGGTTGCTGAATGTATTAAGAACGAAACCTGGAAGGCAATCTACGCTAAGACAGATGCAGAATATGATTCTATCGTAAAGAAGATGATTGCAGATGCTAAGTCTTACGGTTACGAAGATTGTTGTGCTCATACACGAAAACAGGCCGAAAAACGTGCCGCTGCCGAAAAACAGGCTCGCGCTACAAAATAGGCTTGTGTTTTAGGGGCGTTGCGGGGGGCGCAAGTTTCTGCTGATTCTTTATTGTAAGTTTTTTCTACTTGCGCCTCCAGTTTTTGCGTAGCAAAAACTGGTTTCAATGATTCTCCCCGCAGAGGGGGTAGCCGATTCTTTAGATGAGGCGCAGGGGGAGACTTCCCCCTCATATCTCTCGCAATGCCTCAAATTTTTTACTATAATCAATTCTATGGGTATTTTTAGTCCGGACAGCAAATTTGTAAAATTCATGAACTGGGTTTTGGACCTTCTTTTGCTGAATGTGCTTTGGTTTGCGTTCAGTTTGCCGGTTGTTACGATTGGGGCGGCTACTTGTGCGGCATTCAGCGTAAGCCTAAAAATGGTTGACGACGAAGAAGGTTATATCGCCAAAATGTTTGTAAAGGCTTTTAAGGAAAACTTTAAGCAGGGTACAATCATGTGGCTTATTACTGCGGTTTGTATTTATGGACTTTACATAGAATGGCAGCTGGTTCTAAAAAATCAGGATGTAAGCGTCCTTATGATAATCCTTGCTATAATTTCTACGGCTTTTTTACTTTTTGCAAATATTTATACCTACCCGCTGATTGCCCGTTACGAAAATACGCTTCCTCACATGATAATCAATTCTTTTAAGATTTCTGTTCGTTTTTTTCTGCGTACGCTTATGATTGTAGTTGTTATTGCAATTGAAGTACTTTTGATTTTGTGGAATAAATGGACGCTTTTTGTTGGAATTATAATTGGTCCGATGTTCATGATTTATACGGTTTCGGGAGTTTCAAAAAGGATTTTCCAGAAAATAGATGCTGAAACAAAAAATGGCCCGGATTCGGGAACAATCAATCAGTAAGATTTATTTTATGTCTCAGATTTTGACAGTAGTGCAATGTAATAGGCATTTTTTCAAAATCATCCTACAATCTGATTTTTGCCGTTACGCTTTGCTTTGTAAAGATTTTCATCAGCCTGGTTTATAAGTGTCCGCAAATCTTCGGGAGAATGGGCAACTCCTGCTGTATAACCGCCGCTAAACTGGAAAAATTCAGAAAGCGCATTCTTACAAAGTTCCATATTGCTCAAAAATAACGAAAGACTGTAATCTTTTACAACAACAAGGAATTCGTCTCCACCGTAACGGTAGCAATTTTCTGCACCAAATGTGGTTTCTAGTTGTCTTGCATATTTTTCGAGTAAAGTGTCGCCGTGTTCATGACCGCGAGTATCATTGTGAACTTTAAAATCATCAATGTCGGAAATTAAAAGAATTAACGGTTTTTCCATGTCGCGAATAAAATCTTCCCTCAATGCAAGTCGATTTTTAAGGCCTGTAAGCGGGTCGTGAAGAGACATTTCTTTCATTTGTTCTGCCATCGCGTGATTTTGTACAGTGTATCTTGCAATTCTTAGGTAGCGGTGGTATTGAACTATGCTAGCCATAATAAAACAGATACAAATTACTGGAAAAGTGATTCTTATTGCATGTGAAGCTCCGATTGATTTTTCAATAATCAGGTAAAGGGAAATGAATGAACTTGAAATCAAAATTATAGAAATAAATGGTCGGATTATAAAAAGACAGGTGATAAAAATTTCAAAAGTTATAAAAACGTAAAAATCTTCGCCATTAATACAGTCGTATGCAGAAATAAAAATGCCAAAAATGCTGACTGTAATTAGTAAAATGGCAAGGCTTATGTTTAAAATAACATGAGAAAAACCATTTTCTTTTGTTTTATGTAAAATACAGTAAAGAAAAAGCTGCAAAGCTGAAACGAATAAAATTATATATGCAATTCTGTGTTGTAAAACTAGAACTTTTTGATCTGGGAATACCTGAAAAAAGAATGATGTGATGAATGAGCCAAGTTCAAGAAGCATGATAACAACCATTCCTATGCGTGCGGTTCGGATGTTCGAGGTATCTATAATAAATATTATGTCTGAGCGATGACGCGAAAATCCAAAGAAATCTTTTATTCTGGGTACCATGCGGACTCTCCAATAATTATGTTTTTGTTATAGAATAACAATTGATTATAACATGAGCTTTAAAAAAATAGAAATTTAGACAGTCGTATGTTTTAGAAGGATTTTAGAACAACGCTATTTGAATTTTTCTATTATTTATTCTATTATACCACTATGAAAGAACTCGAACTCAAATATGGATGCAACCCGAACCAGAAACCGGCTAGGGTTTTTATGGAAAATGGCGATCTTCCTATTACTGTTGTGAACGGAAGACCGGGATACATCAACCTGCTCGACGCTTTGAACGGATGGCAGCTTGTTAAGGAACTTAAAGAAGCAACTGGACTTCCTGCTGCAACTTCTTTTAAACACGTTTCTCCTGCTGGTGCTGCTGTTGGACTTCCTCTTTCTGATACTTTGAAGCAGATTTATTTTACTGACGGTGTTGAGCTTACTCCACTTGCCTGTGCTTATGCTCGTGCTCGTGGGGCAGACCGAATGAGTTCGTTCGGTGATTTTATTTCTTTGAGTGATGAATGTGATGAAGCTACTGCTCTTTTGATTAAGAAGGAAGTTTCTGACGGTATTATCGCTCCTGGATATTCTGCAAAGGCCCTTGAGATTTTGAAGGCTAAGAAGGGCGGAAACTATTGTGTAATTCAGATTGATCCAAACTATGTTCCTGCTGACCTTGAACGCAAACAGGTATTCGGCGTAACTTTTGAACAGGGACACAACTTCCTTAAGATTGATGAACAGTCTGCTTTGTCTAACATTGTAACTAAAAACAAGACTTTGAGCGAAGATGACAAGCGCAACCTTATTATTTCTCTGATTGTTTTGAAGTATACTCAGTCTAACTCTGTTTGTTTTGTAAAAGATGGTCAGGCTATTGGTATTGGTGCTGGTCAGCAGAGTCGCGTTCACTGTACCCGCCTTGCTGGTCAGAAGGCTGATAACTGGTGGTTGCGTCAGTCTCCACAGGTTCTGGGACTTCAGTTTGTAGACGGAATTAAACGTGCAGACCGCGACAATGCAATCGATGTTTACATTGGTGAAGAATATATGGACGTTCTTGCTGAAGGCAAGTGGCAGAATATTTTCAAGGTAAAGCCTGAAGTATTCACCCGCGAAGCTAAGGCTGAATGGATTGCAAAGAATACAAATGTTGCTCTTGGTTCTGATGCCTTCTTCCCATTCGGCGACAACATCGACCGTGCAAAGAAGTCTGGTGTAACAGTTATTGCACAGCCAGGCGGATCTGTTCGCGACGACCTCGTAATTGAGGCTGCTGACGGTTATGGCATGGTAATGTGCTTTAATGGCATTCGTTTGTTCCATCATTAATATGCCTATAATCGAAGAAGCGTTAAAAAACGAGCTGCGTCAGCGGGTCGTTTTAGCTTCATCGATAAAACG
>JAILCM010000166.1 GCA_024680155.1 Treponema sp. | reverse complement strand
AAACGCAGATACAATTGTAACATATAACAAAAGGGATTTTAAGGAAGCGGAAAATCTTGGAATAAAGATTCTTACGCCAAAAGAATTTTTAGAAATCTTGCAGGAGGTATAAATATGGGAAATTTAAGTTTGAGAATGCCGGATTCTTATCATACAGCAGTAAAAGAAATTGCATCTCAGGATAATATTTCAATTAATCAATTTATTGTCTCTGCGGTAGCAGAAAAAATTGCATCATTTGAAACTAAGAAATATCTCGAACAACGAGCCGAAAAAGCTTCTGAGGAAAAGTTCAAGAATGTATTATCTAAAGTTCCTGGAGTAGCACCTGCTGATTTTGATAAATAAATTAACCAGAACGTAGAAATAAAAGGCGCAAGAATTCACAATCTTTCTAAAACATCAAATTTAATTCTGTATTTTTAGCCCGACAATGACAAGTAATGCCAAAAATTGTGAGTTCAACTCTGTTTTTTTTTGCTCAATCAGGCTCATAATTAAACTCAAGGATTGTAATCATGAAAAAACGAATTTTGATTTTAACCGCACTGATTTTGTCGGGTTTTGTCTTTGCACAAAATAATCTGCCTTTTACCAAAGGCATCAACATGCTAACCTTTTTTGAAACCTGGAATAAAGGAGAACTGCCAAATCTAAATAAGCATGATGAAGCAGATTTTGCCTGCCTGAAAAGCATGGGAGTAGAGGCAATTCGTCTTCCGGTTCATTTTGATCTTCTTATGGAGCCTTATGATACTGGAATTATTTATGATTTTGTTCTGGAAAAACTGGATCAGGTTTGTGATTGGGCAGAAAAATACCAGATTTATCTTATTATAGATGATCATTCTTTTAATACCGAAGAATACGATAATAATCCACCCTCAGTACAATTATATAAGGAACATCTGGAATCCGTATGGAGACAAATTGCATCACGCTACAATAACAGAAGTAAATTTATCATTTATGAAATTCTAAATGAACCAAAAAGCAATGGCGAAATTGCAAGCAAATGGATTAAACTTCAACAGGGAATAATTGACCTGATCAGAAGCTATGATCCTGAACGTGATATTGTTGTAACAAGTGCAAATTTTTCAAGTATTGATACCCTCGTAAAAATGAAGCCTTACAAAGATCCAAATCTTATTTATTCTTTCCATTTTTATGAACCTTTTGAATTTACTCACCAGGGAGCGACTTGGGTTGGCTCTTGGATGATTGATTTGGAGGATATTCCTTTTCCGTATGACAGAAAGCGTATGCCAAAGCTTAAGGGAAGGGCAAAGGATTCCTATCTTCCGAATTATTTCAGGGAAGAATATCCGACAAAAGGAACTGTGAAATACATAAATCAGAGAATTAAAAAAGCAGCAGACTGGGGCAAAAAGAATACCGTTAGAATTTTTTGTGGTGAAATTGGTGCAAATGTCTGGACAAATCCTGTAGACAGACTCGCCTGGATAAATGCAACAAGAACAGCTCTGGAAACAAATAACATTTCTTACTGTTGCTGGGGCTTGGATGGTTCATTTGGCTTTTTGAAATCAGATAAAGCAGGTATGCTTTTTCCTGATGATATAGATAAAGATGCCCTTGAAGCTTATGGCTTTACAATGCCAGACCCCAAGCTTTCAGAAAAAGCATCTCTTTCTATAACTTCACAAAAACCATATCTGGTTTATGATGGTTTATCAGGAGTTGGAGTTGGTAAAAACTATTGGGGAAATATAAAGGAAATAAAAAAAGATACAGGTAGAGATTACTGCATGGTAATTTCATACCCAAGCCAACAAAATGGCTGCAGATTCAATCTTCCTAATAGAATAACTTCAATAATTGCAGAATCCCCACAGTCTTTTACTGTAAGTTTTTCTGTAAAGTTTGCTGATATTAAACAGGAATTCCGTTTCCAACTTTCAGATACAGACGAAGGAGCAGAGCTTCCGCCATGGAATATTTCTGTTCCAATAAAAGCTTCTGATTATCCTGTAGGTGAATGGGTAACAATTGAAATTCCAGTTTCAAAACTAAGTGAAAGCGGTGCATGGTCAAACAAGGCAAATAAATGGTTCCCTCCACAGGGAAAATTTGACTGGTCTCGCCTGGAATGCATCTATTTTGACTTTGATGATTTTGACAACAAAAATAAATGCGATATTTACATCGAGGACATTGTGATTAAAAAGAAATAAGCCTTTTATCCTTCTTCTTCCTGCAGGTCTAGTTCCATTGTCATTAGAAGCTGATATCTATGTTGTTCCTGAAATTGCATGTCCGGATAAAATAAATCTTTCTACTAAATCTGAATATCAGATGGAATGGAAATCAGATTGTCTAACAAAAGGACTTGGCCTAATTTGGAGAAAAGGAAAAGGAGAAGTTGCTTCTTTTTATAATGATAAATTAACTTATGCAATTCCCATTATTTATGAAGGAGTATTTATACTAGGATTTTGGCCAACTAAACTAAAAGATGAAAAGAAAACATATACACAGATTGCAAAAGAAATTATTTGTTATTACTCTCAATATTTCAAAGATTATTCCCAATGTATTATAACTGGTGATTTTAATTTGTATCATA
>JAILCM010000292.1 GCA_024680155.1 Treponema sp. | reverse complement strand
CAAGGCATTCGGCAAGGCTGTACCAATTTCTTCTACAAAATCGTATATCGGCCATATTCTTGGTGCCTGCGGTTGTGTAGAAAGCTGGCTTACAATCAACATGATGAATGAAGGATGGTTCCATCCTAATGTAAATCTTGTAAACATTGACCCAGAATGTGCTCCACTCGACTACATCCAGGGCGAAGGCCGCAAAATTGACGCTGAATACGTAATGGCTAACAATTTTGCATTCGGCGGGGTTAATACTTCGCTTATTTTCAAAAAATGGTCTGAATAGCAAACACCTCGCAGGATTTATCTAGCGGGTCTGAATAGAAAATAGCAAATAATTTCTAAAGAAACGGCAGTCCATCGCGGCTGTCGTTTTTTTATCCTACTGTCATTTTTTAAATTTCTTCCATTGTTATTTTTGAGCTTGCCCCTGAAATCTTTTTTTCAAATTTTCCAACACTTTCGCGCATTTATATATTTTTTTTTATATTTTTTTCAGTTTTTTAAACTAAGATTAAAATCGTAACAAAATTAAGTTCATTTTATTTTGGCAATTTCTGTTTGGAAGTCTGCCAAAAACCACTAACAATTATCCAAAAGGAAGGTAAAAATGAAAAAATCAAGATGGCTCACCGCAGCAGTTGCGGCAACAACATTTGTTTTCAGTTTTATGGGTTGTAAAAGCGAAGTAATCACAAAAACTGAATATGTGGACAAAAAGGCAGACGAAGTTGCTCCAGAAGCAGTAACAGACCTTAAAGCTTTTGAACGTCAAAATTCTGTAAAACTTATGTGGAACGAAGCAACTGACGACACAGAAGTTTACGGTTACGAAGTAAGCTACGACATTTCTCCATTGAATGCATTGAGCAGAGTTGCACTTCCAGCACTCGATAAAAAAAGCATGATTATTGCTCCAAATGTTGGCGAATGTACAATTTATTCATTAACAAGCGGCGTTGAATATACCTTTACAGTAAAAACAGTTGATACAAGTGGAAATAGAAGTACCGCAGCAACTGTAAAAGCAACACCAAAAGACGAAGTAGATACAACAGCTCCAGAAGCCGTAACAAATTTCATCGCTACTGGAAAAGACAGATCAGTTCTTCTTACTTGGGACGAAGCATCTGACGATATCGACGTTTATGGATACGAAATTAGTTTTGAAGAATTCACTCTAGAATCAGTTATTTCTTCTAATGCTAAAAAAATCATCGTTGTTGATAATGATGGTTTAAGCATCAGCGGTTTGACAAACGGAACAGAATATATCTTCTCTATTAAAACAATCGATACAAGCGGAAACAAGAGCCAAGGTGTATCTAAAAGAGTAACTCCAGAAGATCCAGTTGGAGAAGCTCTTAACATCACCCTTTCTACATCAGAAGAAAAAACAAATACAAGTCTTACTGTAAACGCAACAATCACAAGTGAAAATACAATCACAGAAGTTTTATACAAGAAAAACGGAAGCGTAAATCCAAAAACACTTCTTAGTGATCCAGAAGCAAAAACAATGACAAAAAATCCTGACGGAACTTTCTCTTTCACTTTGAAACCAGATCCACAAAGTACAGACGAAAGCAACGAAGATTTCTTAAACGGAACTTATACTGTTGCTGCAAAGGATAGAGCTGGACGAATGGATGCAACTCAAATCACAATCACAAATTTTGATTTTACAGCTCCAGCAGAAGTTTCTAATATTTCAACAGATTATTCAGAAAAGAATACAACTATTCTTCTTAAGTGGGATGAACCAGCAGATGCAGATTATGAAAAAGTAATCATCGAATACAAATCTGTAGATTATAATGATAGTTCTGAAGAAGCTGAAGAAAGTGAATCAACTGAATATAATGTTGCTCGTAAAATCATAATAAATAAAGAAACTACAGAATACGCACTTGAGCAAATCGATACAAGCAAAAGTCATTATGTATTTAAATTCCAGACAGTTGATTCATTAGGAAACAAGAGTACTGGTGTAGAAAAAATCTGCTATCTTTGTCCAGAAGGTTTTGTTGAAGTACCAGGTGCAGAATTTACTGGAAATATCACTGTTCAAAGTTCACAGATTTTCAGGGCTAACCGCAACTTGACTATAAAAGCTATGTATGCTTGTGATCACGAAGTAACTCAAAGTGAATACAAAAAATACATGACGTACTATGGAAGTGGTTATGGTAATGGAAATGCAATAAAACCAAGTTCAACTTATGGTGAAGGTGATAATAAACCTGCATATTACATTAATTTTTACGAAATGCTTATATATTGTAACTTGCGTTCAATTGATGAAGGTCTTACACCTGCATACTACTTGGTAATTGATAATCAGAACGTAACTGATATTGCTGCATGGTCAAAACAAGAAGGCTCAAATATTGCTAGAGATGCATTCGATAAATATTATATTCTCAGCACAACTAAAAACGACTTGCTTAATACAATAGAATTTGATCGCGAAGCAAACGGTTATCGTCTTCCAACAGAAGCAGAATGGGAATATCTTGCCCGCGGCGGAAATCTTGAAAATGACGGCAACCAAACAACATTCAGTGGAAGCAACACTGCAGCTGACGTTGCACAGACTGGAAAATCTGTTTGTACTGACGTAAAAAAACTAAGCGCTAATGCTTTTGGACTTTACGATATGAGCGGAAATATTGGTGAAACTTGTTGGGATTATTATAATAGTTCCATTGCTATTTCAGGAAATACACCAGATACTGGTGTAAACCACGATAATAATTTTTACCACATTGTTCGTGGAGGTAGCTATAGTGCTTCTACTGCTTATGCTTATGTATACAATAGAAACACTTACTATGCTGCTTGGGTACGTAATCCTACAACAGGTTTCCGTGTTGTTCGCACTATAAAATAAAAGAAATTTTCTAAATTGACGGGCAGTATAGATTTATTTCTGTGCTGCCTGTTTTTTTTTTGCATTGAGAAAAATCCTCGAATACATTATAATTTAATCCCGTATGAAAAACGGATTCGACAACGACAAATATCTTAAAATTCAATCAGAGCACATTAAAGAAAGAATTGCTAAATTTGGCGACAAGCTCTATCTGGAATTTGGCGGAAAGCTGTTTGATGACTATCATGCTTCCCGAGTTCTCCCTGGTTTCCAACCCGACAGTAAATTAAAAATGCTC
>JAILCM010000155.1 GCA_024680155.1 Treponema sp. | reverse complement strand
AATGGTTGTATTTGCACTTTTTATTGCTAATACAAGTTGTTCATTACTTTCTAATCAGGATAAAAATGAAGAAAAAGGAACTGAAGAAGACACTGAGGACGAAAATGTTCCTAAATCTCTTGAAGATTTAAAAGGCAATTGTTATTTTTACAGCGATTGGCTCGGAAATACATATTTATATATTCGCGATAATAATTCACTTATTTTCTGCCAGGAAAGCGATGGAGAATGGTATCATGATGATTATTTAGATGAAGATAAAAATTATACAGAAATTGATAAAAACGGATGTTTTTACACGGAATTTTCGGGCGTCAAAGAAGCAATTAAAGTTGTTGACGGAAAACTCATTCATTATAGATCGCAATATTATTATGATAAAGATGTAAAAGCCGCAGAAAAAGAAGACGAAACCGAAGGTCTTTATGGAACCTGGGTATTCTGGGATGAAGTTGCTGAACATTCAAATCCAGATATTTTTGTTATAACAAAAGATAAGATAAAGCATGGACACTTTATGAGTAGCGATAATCCAGATTTTTCAAACATTTATTATGAAGACGAATCAGGAAGTTCGTACACAATTACAAAAAATGGCCTTATTTATGTTAATAATAGCCTTTATGCTTATTATGACGGCAAATATCTTCATACCTATGGCATAGCCGAACTAACAAAAATTACAGACGAAGCAACCATCACAAAAATTAAAAACTTTATTACAACCGGTAATCCTGATGGTACAGAATCTGAAGATTCAGAAGAATTAGATTAAAAAAAATAATCATTTTTAAGAAGAATCCGAATTTATACTAGCTGTGAAAGTTTTTCCCTTATAAATTCGGATTTTTCTTTTAGGCCGATTTTTCCAAGTTTTATAAAAATTACATTTGGAAGAGCCGGATTCAAGCGGATTGTTGCCGGATTTTCTTTTATAAGCTTCATTATCTTGTCTATAGAAATATTTGAAACTGAACCAAATTCAACTTTTACTTCGCCCTGACGTTCGCGGATTGAAGTAATTGAAAGCTTTTTACAGATTATGCGGATTTCTGCCAGAGCCAAAAGACTCGAAACTTCATCTGGAATAGGACCAAATCGGTCTGAAATTTCTGTAACAACACCTTCAAGCTCTCTGTCTGTAGTAATTCCTGCAATTTTTTTGTAAATTTCCATTTTAATTTGTGGATTTGTAACGTAAGAATCAGGAATAAAGCCCGTATATTCAAGTTCCATAAGAACTTCGGTTTGAGCTTTATAATCTTTTTGTGCGGTAAGACGTTCAACAGCTTCGTTCAATAATCGCATATACAAATCAAAACCAACAGAATAAACATCACCCGACTGGTCTCGTCCCAACAGATTTCCAGCCCCTCGAATTTCCATATCTTTCATTGCAATTTTGAATCCGCTTCCAAGTTCTGTAAAATCACTGATTACCTGAAGACGCTTCATTGCAACTTCGGACAAAGCTTTATTTTCAGGATACAAAAGATATGCATACGCTTTTCGGTCGCTTCTTCCAACACGGCCGCGTAACTGGTAAAGCTGAGAAACTCCGTACATATCGGCACGGTCAATGATGATTGTATTTACGTTTGGAATATCAATTCCGTTTTCAATAATTGTTGTTGCAATTAAAACGTGGAAACCGCCCATTTTAAATCTATGGAAAATATCATCAAGTTCAGTACTTGTCATTTGTCCGTGGGCAACATCAATCAAAACTTCAGGAACAATTTTTTCAAGATGCTTGCGAACTTCCAGAAGAGATTCAACGCGGTTATGAAGATAAAAAACCTGCCCGCCTCTATCCAGCTCATTTCTAATTGCTTTTGCTACCCTATCATCCGAATATTCGTCAATTACAGTTTCAATTGGCTGGCGAGACTGTGGCGGCGTTGTCAAAAGGCTCATATCGCGGATTTTCAAAAGACTCATATGGAGCGTTCTCGGAATTGGTGTTGCAGACATTGTAAGACAGTCGATGTTGTTTTTCATTTCCTTAAGCCGTTCCTTGTCTTTTACACCAAAACGCTGCTCTTCATCAATAATCATAAGTCCGAGATTTTTAAAATTTACGTCCTTTTGAATAATTCTGTGAGTTCCAACAAGAATATCAACTTCACCGTCGGCAAGTTTTTTCAATGTCTTTTTTTGATCTGCCGGAGTTACAAATCTCGACATTCGTTCAATCTTTACCGGGAAATTTTTAAAACGCTCGATACAGTTTTCGTAATGCTGTTCTGCAAGAATTGTCGTAGGTGCCAAAAATGCAACCTGTTTTCCGCCCATAACGGCTTTAAAAGCGGCTCTCATTGCAATTTCAGTTTTTCCGTAACCAACGTCTCCACAAACTAAGCGGTCCATTGGAGTTGTTTTT
>JAILCM010000234.1 GCA_024680155.1 Treponema sp. | reverse complement strand
GGAGATTGATTTTGAAAAAGCTGATTTGTGTTTTTGCGTCTATTTTTTTGTGTCTGAATATTTTTGCGGCAGATGGAAATTTATGGGGAACTCGTACAAGTGATTTAAAAGTTCTAAAAACAGAATGGTTCGATATTATTTTCCCACCTGAATCACAAGAATCGGCTGTCCATCTTTACAACAATGCCGACAGAATTTATTCTGAAATTGCTGAACTTTATGGGCACGCTCCAATTTGCAGATTGCCGGTTGTTCTTACTCCTCAAGTTGAACGTTACAATGCATATTTTTCGCTTGTTCCTTATAATTTGATTGTTATTTATGACACAATTCCAACTGAAGAAATGCTTGTTTCATCAGATTCTCTTTTGGAAACTTTCCGTCATGAACTTACTCACGCTTATACTTACAATTTAAAAAGTCCGGAATTGTATAAATCAGGTTTATTTTTTGGAGATGCGTTAATTTTATCAGTTCTTTCGCTTAGTGGTGGATGGGCTGAAGGTGCAACTTTAACTTCAGAAAGTGCCGGTGGAGAAGGTCGTTTAAATGATGAATATTCACTTCACATGGTAAAGCAGGCAAAAATTGAAAAGCAGTTTCCAAAATACAGTGATGTTCAGGGAGCTTCGGACCGGTATCCGCTTGGTTCTTTTTATAATTTTAATGCTTGTTTTGCAGAATGGCTCCAGAAAACTTACGGAATGGAAAAATATGCGGAATTCTGGTATTCGTGCATAAATGGAAAACATTTTTTTGCGAGTACAAGCTTTAAGGCGGTGTATGGGCTTAAATTAAAAGAAGCGTGGGCAATTTTTACTCATGAATTTGCTGTTCCAGATGTAGAGCCTAATCCTGTTGCGGCCGGACTTTGTCATGATTTTTTTGATTATTTGAGTACTGGCGGGGAAAAAGAGGGCGCTGACAAAAAGAAGAATGATTATTCTTTACTGAATGACAGTGGGGCTCTTTATACAAATTTGTGTAAAAGTGAAAAGGGGCTTTATTTTATAGACGATTCTTGTAATGCGGTTTATTTTGTTGAAGCTAATACTGACGGGCAGTCTGGTATAGATGGTCGAAAAATCAAAAAACTGTTCACTCATAATGGGCTTAATCAGATTGCAGTTTCGCGGGATGGACGTTTTATTGCAGTTCAATATGATTCACAGAATGAAGGAACTTATAAAGAGCGGATAAAAATTTACGACTGTAAGAAAGAAACGTTTTTTGATGTAGATGGAACTTCAAAAATGAATCCTGCAATTATTTGCCGCGACCAAAACGGAATTACAAAATATTATCTTGTTTATACACAATTTCAAACACAAAAAACATTTATTAATATAGAAGATATTCTCACGAATAAAACTAAAACTGTAATGTCGATTCCACTTGGAACAAATGTTTATGATTTTAGTTTTGTTGATATTGGCGGGGACGGAATTTTTGCGTTTATTAAATGTGATGCGCTCAAATATTCAATTTGCGGAATGAATTTGCAAGGACAAATCCTTTTTGAATATGAATTGCCTTCTTCTACAATGCGTTTGCGTGGTCTTTCTTATTCAGACGGAAATCTTTATTTTTCTTATACCGACAAAGGAACTTTACCTCGGCTTGGAAGTCTTAACCTTACAGATAATTCGTTTAATCTTCAGCAAAATGATGTTTCGGGTGGTGTTTTTACTCCTGTTATGTTTGATGGACACTTGTATTACACAGGAAGATTTTACCGCCAGAACCGACTTTTCATAGCCGGAGAAAAAATCACAGCTTCAGCTTCCTCTTTATCGGATTCCACAATTTCCACTGTTTCCGATTCTGTTTCATCGGATTTCGCAATATCTACAGTTTCCGCCTCCAATTCCGCAGTTTCCGCTATTCTTAATTCTTCAGGTTCTTACAATACTTTCAACTATATTAAGCGAGGAATCTTTATTCCAGTCAGTATTGCAACTTCAAAAAGTTATTATCAGGATTTTTCAAGTTCAAGTTATTCACTTCCTTTTGGAATTACATACATAACTGCATCACCTTGGACAAGCGGAAATTATGTTACACTTTCTGCCGGTTATGGTTATGAAACAAATTCTTTCGGCTCGAATTTGCAGTATAATGGTGGAACCGATACTTCACTTTTTAATTATTCACTTCGGGCATCAACGGAATTTGATTTTAATGGATGGAAGCTTGCTGAATCTGGAGCGTCGGCTTCGTTCAATCTACCTTGCGGGGCCGTTTCAAGATTTTCACTTTTTGATTCTGTGTTTGGTTTTGTTGGAAAAAACAATTTAGATACAAGACTTTTACAAAATGAATCTAGCGAAGATTTTATTGCGCGTTATTTTGCTCCAGGCGGATTTGCCCCAATTTCAAATGATTTAATTCTTTACGCTTATAATGATTGTGGAGTAAAATTTTCAAATGTGCATTATGCAGGTTCTGGAAAATATGAACGCGCAGGATTTTCGTTAGTTGAATCATTTACTTATTCAATTTATAAAAATCTTACTGCTGCGGATGACTCAGGAAAAATTTTACAAAATGGAAATCTTACATCCGAATTGAACGTTTATATTCCGCGGCTTTTACCTTTTAATTCTAAAGCTGGTTTTACGTATAATCTTCCGCTAAAGTTGAGTGTGGCAGTTTTTCCTTACGACACAATTTCAAAAAAAGTATCGTCAATTACAAAAAGTGAAAATATTTGTTTTGAAAATGCTATCTTAAATTTTGACGCTCAAACAGTTTTATTTTCTACAGAAATTCAAAAAGCAGCTCCTTTAATTCCTGTTGTGTTTGCAAATGAGCTTACATTTATTTTGCGTTATAATTCAGCATTTACCGAAGCCTCTGCTTTTACCTGGGGATTTTTAAGTTTGAACGAACATTTTGATGGAATTTTCACAGGGAATAAATCTTATAAATCGTTGGTGGAACTACGAATGCAACTTGGCCTTACTCCAAATTTAGGTGAATCAGCAAGGTACCAGTTTAGAACGGATTTTTACGTTTCGATGTTGTATTCATTTGAAAAAAATAAGATTTCTGGTGAATATGGCATTTCAGCTTCTTTCTAAAAACTTTGGTCCACAAGCCTCAAAAAAATGATTTGTAAAAAAACGAAAATACAAGTAGACTTAATAAAATTAAACAAAAAAAGGAAAATAAAATGGGAAAGACAATTGCACGTATTAAAATTGAAGGCGTAATTCAGAAAGAAAACGAAACCTACAATCAAAAATGGATTTTGGAAACAATAGAAAAAATTCAGGAAGATAAGCAGAATGTTGCGCTCATTTTGTACATTAATTCTCCTGGTGGTTCTGTTTACGAGGCTGATGAAATTTATGTTGCAGTAAAAAAATATAAAGAAAAAACAAAGCGTCCTGTTTATGCTTATTTTGCGGCACTTGCAGCGAGTGGCGGTTACTACATCGGTTGTGCTGCAGATAAGATTATTGCAAATCGAAATACGCTTACAGGTTCAATTGGTGTAATTGCCGGCCGTTTTGTAGATTTGTCTGAACCAATGAAAAAATATGGAATAAAAGCAGAAACAATTCACAGCGGAAAAAATAAAACAATGGGTGATATTAGTCAGCCGGTAACTCAGGAACAACGCGATATTATGCAGGCAATTTCTGATGAATGTTATGCTCAGTTTACGAATCTTGTTGCAGAAAACAGAAAACTTGAACTTGAAAAAGTAAAAGAACTTGCTGACGGAAGAATTTATACTGCAAGCCAGGCAAAAAATCTTGGACTTGTTGATGAAATTGCAACTTATGACGAAGCTGTTGAACTTTTAAAAGAAAAAGAATTCGGCGACAAGGAATACAAAGCAGAAGTACGTCCTTACGATATGAAGCAGAAAAAATCACTGATGAAATTTATAAAAGGCGCTTCAAGTTTGATTGGTGGAAAATCTGCAAGCGTAATTTCTTCTGTAAACCCGGAAGCAAAAATAATTTCTGCGCTGGGACTTGGCGAACAGGTTGAATTTCCGGCATTTTTGTACCAGGGAAACTTGCGCTAAGATTGATTTGATTAATTTTTTCCAAGAACTGTAAAATCCTGGGCTTCGTTGCAGAAAATAATTCCGCTGCCGGCTTGAGAGAAACAAGGAAGGGCTTTTATGGCGTTTACGATGTCTTCTTTTTTGTCGGCTGGAACTAAAATCATAAGCATTTCTTTTTCGGGAACAATTTTCATGCCAAAAAATGCTGCGTCATCTTCTTTTGCGGTTCCTCGCGCTCCGATTATTGTTCCACCGCCTGCTCCAGCTTTTCTTGCTGCTGCCATTGCATCTTCGGCATAGCCTTTATTTACGATTACGTTTATCATCTGGTAGGTGTTTTCTGCATTCATAGTTTTTTCTCCTTGTGGGGTGTTGGATTTTGTTGAATTCTGGTCGTCCAGGTGTCCGGCTCGTATAAAATCTGGGACATTCAGCGTGAACATTACTCCAAAATGCGCTTTTTTTTCTGCAGCGGCCGTTTTGATTGCTGTACAAACTGAATCTTTTATGCTTTTATCTACGATGATGTACACAATGTCTTTTGAACTGTCGCCTAATCCAAGAAGCTGTAGGATTCCGTTTGTAGCAGTTCCTTTTCCCATTGCAATTGTTCCGCCGCCAGCACCTGCTGATTTTGCCGCATTACAGATTAATTCTCCGCAATCACGTGGAACTATTCCTATTAAAAGTTTATTGTCCATCAGCTGCCCCCTGTCCGAGTTTTTTCTGCTTCATTTTAAAGATGATTCCCATTATTTGAATTGCAAGCAGCGGCATCATGGCAACGATTGCAATTACCCCAAAGGAATCATTTCCGCCGTTTCCACTGTTTGCAGCTCCCAAAGTGAACGAAAGTACAAAAGTTGATGTAAGTGGTCCTGATGCAACTCCGCCTGAATCGAATGCAATTCCAGAAAAGAGTGAAGGGCAGAAAATCATCAGAATCATAGAAATTATATAACCGGGAACTAAAATGTATTTTAAATTAAAGCCAGAAACCGCCCGCCACATTGAAAGTCCGATTGCAATTGCAGTTCCAACCGATAAAAATACAAGAAGAACTTTACGCTTGATTGTACCGCCGCTTACCTGTTCAACCTGTTCGCTTAAAACCCAGACTGCCGGTTCTGCACAAACGATGATTGCTCCCAATGCAAGTCCAGTTCCAATTAAAAGAACGTACCAGGCTCCACCGTTTGTAATTGCAAGTGAGCCAAGTTTTTGTCCTAAAGCCGCTCCTGCCTGTGAAAATCCGCCGTTTACTCCAATCAAGAAAATTGTTAATCCTGCAAAAGCATAAACAAAACCGATTACAATTCTGATAACCTGGCGTTTTGTCATTTTTAATAAAAGAATCTGGAAAATGATGAAAAGTGCGAATAACGGTGCAATAGAAATTAACGCTTCCTTAAAAACGTGTCCTGCCGCAAGTCCGAATGGTGAAAAAATTTGTGAAAAAACGTTGCCTGTAATTTGTGCCTCAGTTTTTACAGTTTCTGCGGTCGCTTCTAGAACTTCTGCCCCAGTTTGTGCAAAATCTGCCGCTCCCGATAATAATTCAGCGTTTCCTGCCACACCAGCTGCAACATCCGAAGCCGCCCCCAAAAATGATTCCGTACTATTTCCAAATGCTCCGCCTGTTCTCAAAATGATTGCGTAAATAAGAACTGCCATCACTGGTCCTATAGAACAAATTCCTGTAAGACCAAAGCTGTTATCATCATCATCGCGGACACTCGAAACGCCCAAACCAAGCGCCATTATAAAAGGAACCGTCATTGGTCCAGTTGTAGCGCCACCCGAATCAAACGCAATTCCTGTAAAATTCGATGGTGCAAAAAAAGCGAGCGCAAAAAGCAAGGTATAAGCTATTAAAAAAGTCCATTTAAGCGAAAGATTGAGTACGGTTCGGAGAAGACCAAACATAATAAAAAGTCCGACTCCGCCCGCAATTACAAAAGTTATGGCAAGTTTATTCACAAAAGGAAAAACATCTCGGACTTGTCCGCCAAAAACCTGAATATCCGGTTCTGCTGCAGTAACAATAAAACCGATTACAAAAGCAACGATGAGCAGCAGCAAAAGGGAACGTTTTTTTGTAAGTTCGGCACCACAACGCTCGCCCATTGGTTGAATGCCCAAATCAACACCAAGAAGAAAAATTGTAAGGCCAATAATAAGCAAAAGCCCGCCAACTACAAAGCGTGCGAGCAGAATTTTATCAAGAGGAACAAAAGTAAAACCAAGAAACAGCACGATTGCCATAACCGGCAAAACCGAAACCGCTGTTTCTTTCATTTTAGCAAGAATGTTCATTTAACGGCCGTTTTCATCCTTGTTTGTTTTAGCGTCTTGCAAAGTGCAAACTAAGCATCAGCAAAAACTTTTCCATCGTCAAGTTTTACCTGAAGTTTTGTATATTCACAGTGGAAATCATTTTTAAGACGGTCAAGGTAGCGCTTGCTTTCCCAAATGCACATTGGAAGGTCGTGCAAAAGATAATTTCCACAAGCTTCTGGACGAGTAGCAGGAACTTCAGTCTGTTTGATAATCCATTCAAGGCAGCGGATTGTAAGCTGGCGCATATCTTCAACAGAATATTTTCCAAGCATAATGATGTACATTCCTGTAAGGCAGCCCATTGGTCCAACGTATACAACATCATCTTTTACTTCTGAATTGCGGAACCAGGTTGCCATAAGA
Source organism: Treponema sp. (assembly GCA_024680155.1). GTDB lineage: Bacteria > Spirochaetota > Spirochaetia > Treponematales > Treponemataceae > Treponema_D. The sequence continues at coordinate 18,660 of JAILCM010000234.1, read as the reverse complement.
TGTTCCATACTGTGAATTGCACCTGGACCCATTGCAGGTTCTTTATTTGGTTCTGTTATTCTTAAATCGTAGGTAGTAAAACCTTTATCTTCGCGGGAAACATAAATTCCTGGTTTTAAGTGTGTGTGATCAATTGTAAAACTCTGAACAACTTCCATAGCGGGTTTAACCTCCTTAAAAAACCCGATAAACGGACATGTCAAGGCTTTAAGCTAAGCGTGCCTTGACGTGGACGTATATCACTTTAATTTAAATTTCTTTAATAACCTCAAGTAAAAATGTGCTGCTCAAATTAGATGCTGTATCTTCCGAATACGTTTCTTTTACCGAATCATCTGCCGTGTCTGACATACAGCGGATAATTACAAAAGGAACTTTATTAAGTGAACAAGCGTGAGCAATTGCACAACCTTCCATTTCTACACACTGCGGATGAAAATTAGAAACAATGAATGCTTTTTTTTCGCCGCCAGAAATAAACTGGTCACCAGAAGCAATTAAACCGCGTGTAATTTTGTGTTCACCAGCAAGAGATGATTTTTCAAAAGCCTTTACTGCAACTTCTGCCAATTCGTTATCAGCAATAAATGTTTCTGGCATTCCTGGAACCTGTCCAAGTTTGTAGCCAAAAAACTGAACATCAAAATCATGATAAACAGCAGCATCCGAAACAACAAAATCATAAATCTTAAGACCAGCTCCAACTGCACCTGCAATTCCAGTGTTAATCACTTTTGTTGCACCGTATTTTACAATAAGAGCCTGTGTACACAAAGCCGCATTTACTTTACCGATTCCGCTTTTTACAACAACAACGTCTTTACCGCAAAGTTTGCCCTTATTAAAAACGAGCCCGCAATCTTCAATCTTCTGTGCATTTTCGAGTTTTTCGCACAAAGTACGAACTTCCGAATCCATTGCACCAATAATTCCAAAAACGTCTGCCATAAGTTCCCCTTACTGAACAAACTCGCCGTCTTTTTCAGCAAGAAGTTCTTTTTTAGTTTTATAATGGTCAATCAAATCTTTAGAAAGCTTATCTTTAAGATTCCATTTTTTAATAACCAGTCGAACCACTCTTACATACAAAATGTGGCCCACTACAATCCCAACAAAAAACAGAACCAGCAAAATAATAGAAAATACCGTCATATTTCCGTTTTCGGTCAGTTTTAAAACTCTAAAATAAACAAATGATTGTGCAAGAAACAACGCAAAAATAATTATTACAGTTTCAACAATTCCAAAAAGGGTAGCGCAAAACAAAAATAAGTTTGAACGGCTTTTTAAAGTTCTGTATTCAACAGCTTCCTTTTTACGGCGTTCTTTTTCTGCTTCGTCTAATTCTTCGTAATCCATTTTTTCCCCAGATTATTCGGCAACGTTTTTCATGTTAGATTTCTTCAGCATTTTCAGCTTTTTTTTGAGCCGCATTTTTTTCTTTTACGCTGCTTACGATAAACGAAATTATGAGCATAATACCGCAAATCACAACTGCAGAGTCTGCAATATTAAAAGTTGGCCATCGCTGCATACGGAACAAACTGATTGGAGAATTTTCCATTCCAAACCACTGAACATCCAGAAAATCTACAACGCCAGCCGGACGGAAAATGCGGTCAATAATATTTCCAATTCCACCGCCAACAATTCCAGTAATAGCCCAGCGCTGAACCTTAGTAAAATCGTTATTGCGGAAATAAATCACAAGAACAAGCCCAATCACAATAATTGGAATAAGCGAAAACATAATATTGCGCATTGTTTGTCCCCAGGTAGCGCCCACACTGAATGCCACGCCGGTATTGCGCACATGAATAATCCTGAAAAATCCATCCAAAAAAACAGAACCAATCGTATTTTGCGGAATATATTTTACCACAAGAGCTTTAGAAACCTGATCCAGCACCACAACCAGCACCGTCAGAATAATCGGAATAATTTTTTCTTTTAAAGGTACAACTTTCTTTTCCATATTATAAATATAATGCAGAAAAGTAAAAAAGTATACAGAAAAGGAACTTACAATCCTGTTGGCTCGTCAATAAATACACATTCTAAGCCAAGTTCTTTCTGCACTTTTTGCATTACAAGGCTTACCCCAACGGTTTCTGTTTCGTAGTGGCCGCCGGCGATTACGTTGATTTTAGCTTCTTCGGCAATGTGGTAATCTTCGTGCATGAACTCGCCGGTGATGTAGCAGTCTAAACCAAGTTCAGCGGCATCGGCAACATCTTCGCTTGCACCGCCAGAAATTATTCCAACCGTTTTGATTTTTTCTTTACCAAGTGCGAGAATTGAACGAATGTTATTTCCGGGGCGGGCGATTTTTTTTGCAACTTCTTCAATAGAAAGCGGGTTTTCTAGTTCTCCATTTACACCAAGAACCATTCCGCGCCAGGTGCCAAAAGGTTCGCAATTTTTTAAACCAAGTCTAGCCGCAAGCCCGTAATTATTTCCGTAAGGATTATTTGCATCAAGCGGAATATGGTAAGCACAAAGCGCAAGATCATTTTTAATAAAAGCGGCAATCCGTTTGTAAAAAGTTCCGGTTACAGTTTGGCAATGTCCCCAAAAAAGTCCGTGGTGAACAAACAAAACATCCGCACCATTTTCTGCGGCAAGTTTTGCTGTTTTTTCGCACGCATCCACAGCAAATGCAATCTTTTTTATCTGCTTTTCATCTGGTGCCGAATTTTCAATCTGAATACCGTTTAACGAAATATCTGCCGCAAAATCTTCCTTGCGTAAAAATGAATTGAACCAGGAATCTAATTCGTGTAGGGTCATTGCTGTGTCTCCTCTGTAATTTGTTCTTCTTGTGCCAGATTTATGCCAATCCCCCAAGCCGTGTTAATTGCTTCTGCAGTTTTTTCTACCATTTCTATAGTTACAGTTTTTTCAAAATCGCGTTTTTGTCCAAGAATCAGGGCTAATAATGGGTCGGTATGTTCTACGCAGCCGTAACCGGGAGTTTTGTAGGCGGGAATTGAATCTAAACAGAAAAAGCCTGAGATTTTTTGTGGGGAAAGTTTTTGCATGTCGCTAACGGTGGTGTTGGCTATTACGTCGCTTATTAAAAAGTAACGGCATTTTTTTCCACAGCGTTCATCAAGCAAAGTCATTATTGCCTGAATTTCCTGCATAGTATTGTAGGTGTAAAATTCTTTTTGAGCCAAAAATTTTTGATTGTTCCAAAGGCTGTGGAAAACCATTGCAGAACGTCGAAGTAGTTTTGAATCTTCGGGAGTGTAAAACCATTTTAAATCGCTTGCAAAAATATCATAAGAATAAACTGTGTAGCCTTGTTTTGCCAGAAGCTGAAGATACGGGCGGTAATTTTCGGTGTCGCCGCGTTTGTCTGGAATAAAAAGAATTACATCATCACGCTGAGTAAGCTGAGGTACGAGCGTAAAATCATATAAAGTGGCGTTTATTTTAGAAAAATGACCTGCTTCTTCAAAACCGCCGTGAATTGAACCTTCGTATTCCAGTTTGATTTCGCTTACATTCAATTTTTCGCTTTTTGTCTGGAACGGAAAAAAATAAATACTTGCTGCAAGTCCAGCTCCCGAAAGAATCATTGTAAAAACGGCCCAAACTACCATAAGTGGAGAATAATGGTCAATAAAAAGCCGCTCGGAATATCTGAACAACGCATGAAAGTTAGAAAGAAGAACAAGAATAGAAACTATGAGCGCAAACACCGAAAAAACGTTTACACCCATAGAGAAAATCTGAAGAATCGAAAGCAAAAACGAAACCGGAGCAAGCATTACAAGAGAATCTTTTTTTGCATGTTTTACAAACAGGATTCGTGCGTTAGTTATAAAAAGAAGAATAAATATTAAAATTTCACCGTACAGTTTCATACTTTTATGATTTTACTGTTGTTCATCGGCTGCTTCAAGCACTCCAAAGAATGCAGGTTTTACAGTCCAGTCGGCATTAAACAAAAGAGGGTACTGTTTATGGCCTTTGTACATTTCCAAATCATCAAGCCAGGAACCTTCATCTGTAAGTCCCCAGATTGTAACTCCAGTAATTCCGTGTTTTTTATCTTCTGTTTTTTTATTTGCAAGGAACATTTTGAAAAATTCCTTGTACTTTGCTTTTAGCATGATTGGGCTGTATTTTTTCTGACCGTTTGCAATATCAAGTTCGGTGATTTGAACATCAACATCGTGGTCAAAAAAGGCGTGAACCGAAGTTTCAAAACTGTTGTAGCCGGTAACAGGTGTGTCCATTCCAACATGCGACTGCATGCCAACTGCATCAATTCTTGCATCCGGCACTGATTTTAAATGGTCAACAAGATTACAGATTGCTTTACATTTTTGCGGACTTGCACATCCATAATCATTGTAAACAAGAACAACATCTTTTGGAGCATATTTGTTTGCATAGCGGAAGGCATTCACAATAAAATCATCATTTCCATAAACACGGAACCAGTCGCTGTCTTCCCGCAGCCATTTTTGTGAACCCGCACCATCAGAAACTGCTTCATTCACAACATCCCATGCGTACACAATATGGTTACCGCGGTTATTTTTTGCTTCCCATTCAGCAACGTGTTCAAGCACCGATTTTATATACCATTCCTGACGCGCATTCATTTCGGCTGGGCTTACAAGAGGAGCATTTTTATCATTAGTAAAATCTTTTGTAAAGAACCAGTGCGGAGTCTGACTGTGCCAAACAAGAACATGGCCGCGCATTCTTATTCCAAGGCTTTTTACAATAGAAAGACAAGTGTCCATATTCTTAAAATAAGGAACATTGCCGGGAACTTTGTATGCTTTTCCATCTTCACCAATAAAATCAACAAAATCACCTGGACGTGCCCAGTTAAAAAGGAAGTCTGGTTTAAATTCGTTGCCCATTGTAGTTGTTGTTACGTGATGTTCAAGACCTTCCATTACATTTGAAGTATTAAGGCATCCGTTCAACCCAACCGCAAGTCCAAACTCAAAATCATCTTTAAATGCGTTTTTTAAACTTGGAGCTTCAAGCCAGTTCATAGGAGTTGCATCTGCAGTGCCAATTCCATCGCCGGTAATTGTGATTTTGAAATCCTTTAAATAAAAAGTAAGATCTTCCAAACTAAGTCCCGAACCGGAAATATAAAGCGAACGTTTTTCTCCAAGAGGAACTGCAACTTCGCCCGAAAGATTTACCCATTCACCGCTTGGAATTTTCTGCTGGCACAAAGTTGGAAAGCCGGCATCCATATCGTTAATAACCCAAATGATGTCGTTTACGCGGTTGTTTTTATCTACAATTTTAATTTCGCAGTTAAGTTTGATAAAAACTTCTTTGTTAGAAAAATCGCTCAAATCAACCGTAACGGGATTCACTTTTTTTAGTTTTTTACCGTCAACCGCAATTACGTTTTTAAAACCGTCAACTTTCTGATTTACTTTTACAGAAGAATCTTTATCAATATTTGTAATGCAGATTCCGCCGTTGCAATCCTGAGTATATTTTGGAGCCGCAATCAAACTGCAAATTGCCAGTCCTGCCGCAAAAATAACTGCTGTAATTTTTTTCATTTTTTTTCCTCGCTGAGTAAAGATGATTTTTTTGTTCTATTTTTATGTTGATAATAGTAATACAGATAATTGTAACACAGAAAATCAAAATGTATATAGGTGATTTTCTTCTATATAATTCCTTGTGTTCGAGCTTCCCAAATTGCGCTTGTTGCATTTTTTACATCAAGTTTGGAGTAAATATTTTTTAAATGGAATTTTACGGTGTTTGTACTAATAAAAAAATAATCGGCAATTTCATCGTTTGTTTTTCCGCGTTCCATAAAGCGTAAAATATCAATTTCTGTATCTGTAAGTTGAAGTTCATTTTTGATTGGTTTTAAATATAAAGGATAATTAACCGAAATATTTCTGGCACCTTCCAGTAAAGATGTAAGAAATTGTTTTCCAAAAGAGTCAAATCCTTTTTCTTTTATATACAGATTAAGAATTGATAAAATTGCTTCTCCTTCATCTGCAATTATTCGGTAATATTGTCTGTGTTTTGCAATTCTAAGACTACGGGTTAAAGCTTTAAAAGCGATTTCTTTTTTATTTGCACGGAATAATGCGATTGTATTTAAAACATCAAGTTCGCATAAATCCATGTGACGTTTTCCCTGTTCCAAAAGAGGTCGCATTCGTTCAATAAGAGAAAGTGCAGCTGCATAATTTTTTACAATGATATAAAAACGAATTTTTACAAAATAACGCCAGGAATCGAGCATACAAAAGTCGGAATATTCATCAGGGGCATCATTTTCAAACCAATTAATTACAGTTTGAGTATTTCCTTCTATCATGGCAAAAAGTGCTTCTGCTGCATTGATATTGTACGAAAATTCTGCATGTCCAATTTCTTTTACAAGTGTTCGGATATTTTTTATATATGAATCAAGGTGAGTAGGCTTTTTTTGTGCAATAAGGATTTTTGCTTGTAGATAAGAGGCTGCGAACAAAAGTCTGCGTTCAGTATCTTTGTTGAATTCTTGGATTGTCCGACTTAAAATCAATTCTGCATCCATAATTTTATTCTGCTGGTAAAGATATTCGGCAAGGCATTGATTGTAAATTGCAGGACAAAGTGATTTATCATACAAATGCGATAAATCTTCTATAAATAAGTCTCTGTTTTTTTGTAGAAATGGTCCAATCCGCGAAAAATCGTTGAATCCGTTTAAAACTGATGGGCGGCCTGCTGTAACAACAAGTCCCGGCATTTGAAAATTTATTTTTTTAAAATAATCTATGATGTCTATAAATTCTCGCCATGTTACTTTAGGATGAACAATTGTAAAACCCATATATAAAAATTCAAAACGCTTTTCTTTTGGAAAACATTTCATAAAATTTTGGGATTTATCTAATTCTCCATCCATAATAAGATTTAAAATTAGCCCGCATATACAAGTGAATTTTTCTTCTGTGCATAAGCTGGTCATTTGTTCAGGAGTTGGTGGGATCGTTTGGAATAATTCAGGAAAGACTGCGTAATATGATTCTCGGTCGCGGTGAGCATCAACAAGAAAATAATCAATTGAAAAACGCGACATCCGTTTTGTAAGTTCTTCAATTGGTAGTAAATCCTTTTTTGTTGTCTGTTCCATACTAATCAGTATAGCACAAGTTTGAGGATTTTGGTGATAATTTTTTTTATAGAAGCAAAATGGGTTTTAGGGCAACGCCCTAGGCGAAGGGGGTGTGGCGAAAACCGCATGCGGGTTGAGCCCAGGGGGAAGGCTTTCCCCCTACTTACCATAAGAATTCACCAGTCCCATTTGCGTTCTGTATTTTGCGACTGTGCGGCGGGCAACTTTAATTCCACGCTCATTCAAGAATGCAGTTAGCTTGGAATCGGAAAATTTTTCGCCCGGATTACTGTCCAGAATTTTTTTAAGTTCCGCTTTTACCATTTCTGCCGAAAAATCTTCTGTTCCCGAAGAGAAAAAATAATTTGCAGGAAAAAGTCCCCATTCAGTTCTAAGAAATTTGTTGTTTTTGCGGGCTGTCATTCTAGAAACAGTGGATTCATGCACATTAATTTTTTCTGCCACCTGCTGGCGCGTAAGTTTTTTTATATGACCCGGACCAAACTTAAAAAAATCCTTTTGGAACCATACAATTGCACATCCCTGTAAAAAAATGGAAGATTCGCGGAATTGCAATTTTGAAATAAATTCTTTTGCTTTAAAAACTGCATCCTTGCTAAAACTAAAATCCGGCGAAATACGAACTTCGGGCAGAATTCCATTTGCTTTTGTAATCTGCAGATATGATTCATCGTCTAAAATGATTCGTCCACGTTCAAAATCGTCACTATTTATGCGGCCCTGTTTTTTATGAACTTCGAGCACAACATCGGGTAAATCAAAATCACTGATTGTTGTATCGGAAATGTATTCGCCAGCCGGATGCGGATTTAACTGCCTAATATATAGAAGAGTTTCTTCAATTGTGGCTTCGTCGAGCGTAATTTTATCCAGAATGATTGGAGTTGCAAATGTTTTTGAATGCCATTCCTGTTTGTATTTGTTCAGACGGCGCAGAATTTTTTCGGGGTAGGGCGGATTCAAAAAATCCAAATGACCATTCAGAATAAAAAGTGTGAGCGGGCTTGCATTTCCGTTGATTTTTGCCTGGATGTAAAGACTTTCTTCTATATTTTTGCAGCAGTTTCCAACAGGATCCATTCGCTGAATTCTATCAAGGCAACGTTCAAGCATTGCGGCATTCTGATTTTTTTTAGTTTTGTCTAAAAAGGATTCAGGGGCGAGCATTGAACCATAACATCCGTCTTTATCAAGATTGTAAATCAGTTTTTGGCAAAGTTCATATTCGTCGGGCGGAAGTTTTGTAAGATTAAGTTGATTCATAAGATGTTGCTGCAAGGTTTGTGTACGGTCCTGGGTTGCTTCGAGTGCGGCTTGAGCATCTTGTGATTTTTGGTAAGCTGCGGAAGAACTTGTCGATGAATAATCTTCGTGGATTCGGTCTTTGAACATTGAAGAATTCCCGTTTTTATTTGCAGAATTTATGGAAGATGAAAAATCAGAAGAAATATTTGTGGAAAGCGGATCGTGTACAATTTCCAGAGCAGGATTTTCGTTTGCAAAAGAAAGAATTTCTTCACGTAAATCTCGGCTCGGCATTGCAAGAAACTTTAAAGCCTGAATCTGCTGCTGCGAAAGTATTTGTGTTTGAAGCTGCGACTGTTTTTGTGACTGTTTTTGTCCTTGCCCCATTTTTTCCATATCATCATAATATCATGTTTTTTCTAAAATTAAAAATAATTCATATTATGTTAATCAGTTTTCATACAATTTGCAGCGTGGAATTTCTCTTGATATAGAACCATTGACAGTAGAAAAATTGTATCCGCATGGTTATTTGATTTTGAATGGTCAAAAAATGTAATTAGAATTATAGGGGAACTTGAGAAGGATGAGGTCACAGCTGAATAATGTACGAGTTTCGTTCGATTTGGATGATTTTTACTGTATGGAGTAAAGTTTAACGGAATTGTAAATGGGAATCGCCACATGGAAAAAGTTCAGAAAAGAACAAAGTTATGGGGAATTAGCATAGTTGCAAGTTTATTTCTGTTCAAATATAATCAATTGTAATAAAAAAAATACGGCGGGTTTATATGGCAGGATTTTTAAGTAACCTCGGAAATATTTTGAATACGGTTTCTTCTATTGCCTCAAGTGCAAGCGGTCAGTCTTTACCAGAAAAACGACTTAGTTTTTCAAAGGAACTTGCTCCTCAACCAAGAGAATTTGTACTTTATGTTGGAGCTTATGATTGGGGCGGCGGAACTTTTGCGGCTGTAATCAATACAGGAATGATGGTTAATCCTGCTGACGTTCACAAAGAAGATTTTCAGGTTAGCGTTGTAACAATCAGTTCGTCTTCTTTAAATAGTGCAATTGGAATTACAAAAGGTCTACGTCAGGTTGATGATGTGTATGTTTCTGATGCACGCGGAAATCCTACAACAAGTACAACTCCTTTTATTACGCTGCGTTTTCCTGTTGGTCCGGAAGTTGAATTTAGTGATCCATTTTGCCGTAACATTCTTAATGCCGTAAATGATTTATTTGGATTGCGCATTGTAAATGAAAGAATGAATCTGAATATTACAAAAATGACTGGTGCTGTGAATGCGCTTGCTTCTGAATTCAAATTTAATACGCTTGCTTCGGGCGGAATTTCCATGCAGTATGCTTACTGGAATCCGCAGCCAAGTTCAGAAAAAGTGCCGCTTGTAATTTGGCTTCATGGCGTAACTGAAGGTGGTGCAAATCCTTATGTTCCGTTGTTCGGTATAAAATCGGTAAATCTTGTTTCGGAGCAGATTCAAAAATGTTTCCCAAATGGAGCTAGCATTCTTGTTCCACAGTGTCCAAGTACCTGGCTTGAAACAACTTCTGTTGACCCGATGGGCTTTAGAATCTGGGAACCGATTGACGTTCAGGGTACAATCAAAAAATACGCGGGACCTTTGCTTGATTTGCTTTCAAAATATACTTCAGTTCAAAATCCTATGGGCTCAACTCCTGACGGTTCGCCAATTGGTTCAACTTCTTATTATACAACTGCGCTCAAATCTTTAATTGATTATCACGTTGCAACAAATCCAAACATTGACCCAAAACGCATTTACATTGGTGGATGTTCTGCTGGCGGTTATATGACAATCAATATGCTTTTGAATTATCCGGGATTTTTTGCGGCTGCGTTCCCAACTTGCGAAGTTTATGTAAACAATAAAATTTCGGATGAACAGATTATGCAGCTTGCTCAAGTTCCGATGTGGTTTGTTCATGCCCGTGCCGACAAAACTGCAAAACCTCCTGTTTATGATGAACCAACTGTTGCAAGAATTATGGGTGCCGGTGCAAGAGAGATTCATTTTACAATGTACGAAGATGTTCGCGATGTAACTGGCCAGTACAAAGATGCAGATGGAAATCCGCTTATTTATGATGGTCACTGTTCGTGGATTTATGTTCTGAACAACGACCCAAAAGAAAATGGAATTACGCTGTTTGAATGGCTGTCTAAACAAAGTTTATAATATTGAGCTTATACTAAGGCGGCGCAAATATTATTCAAAATCTAAATAAAAAAGTGAGGAAAAAATTATGAAAACAATCGAAGAACTCGGTCTTAGAATCCCACAAATCCTTCTTCCAAAAAATATCGACGTTAAAACCTGGTCCGTAATTGCCTGCGATCAGTACACACAGGATTTGGATTATTGGAAAAAAGCTGAAAAAACTGCCGGAACTGCCCCAAGTACGCTTAATTTGATTTTGCCGGAAGTTTATTTGAATTCACCGGACAAACAGGACAGAATTAAAGAAATCCGCAAAACTATGAATGCTTATCTGGATGAAGGTGTTTTTGCTGAACCTCTGGATGCGTTCATTTATATAGAAAGAACTACTGCATTTGGACGTATGCGAAAAGGTCTTGTTGCCCAGATTGATTTGGAAACTTACGAATGGAAGCCTTTTTCTAAAGCAAATATCCGCGCAACCGAAGCTACAATTGTAGACCGCATTCCACCACGAAAAGAAATTCGAAAAGGTGCTCCGCTTGAACTTCCACACATCATGCTTTTGGTAAATGATAAAGATGACGTTTTGGTTGGTGCAAACGGTGAACGTGCAAAAAAGAATGCACCTGTTTATAGCGGCGAACTTATGTGTAACGGTGGTTCAATCTCTGGCTGGAAAATTGCTGATAAAGAAGGAATTGACGGAATTACTGCTGCCTTGAACAAAATTGCTGATGCAAATACTGCCGCTGACGGTTCAACTTTCCTTTTTGCGGTAGGTGACGGTAACCATTCTCTTGCAACTGCCAAAGCTGTTTGGGATGAATATAAAGCTGAACTGATTGCCGGTGGTGCAAGTGAGAAAGAAATTGCGGAATGCCCTGTTCGTTTTGCGTTGATTGAAATTGTAAATATTTATGATAAAGGCCTGACTTTTGAACCTATTCACCGCGTTATTTTTAATATTGATGCAAATGATTTGATTCAGACTCTTGCCAAAAAATTAGACGGAACTGTAAAAGAGGTTGCCACTCAGGATGAACTTGAACTTGCCGTAAAGAATTCCTGGGCAAATTTTGGTTTTGATTATGTGGATGGGGCAGGTGTGCAGAAATTTGTTCTTCTTGAAACAAAAATTAAGGAACTTGCAGTTTCCCGCTTGCAGCCCGAAATTGATGAATTTTTGAAGAAAGTTTCCACAAATGCGGAAATCGACTACATCCACGGTACTCAGGAAGTTTTGGGCCTTGGTAAAAAGCCTGAAGTCGTTGGAATCCTTCTTCCGCCAATTGCCAAAGACAGCTTCTTTGAAACAATCAACGGACGCGGCCCTCTCCCAAGAAAAAGCTTTAGCATGGGTGAAGCCGACGAAAAGAGATTCTATCTGGAATGTAGGAGATTGTTCTCTTAGAGGTGTCAGACAAAATGCACGGTGGTTGAGCTTGTTGAACCCACCGCAGAATGCCTGAAGTGCCTCTAATCTCCCTGTACTATCCGTAAAACCGCTTTACCGAATTGGTCCGCTTTTGCCTGTCCGATTCCGTAAACGCACAAAAGTGCCGCCTTATCAACCGGTTTTTTAGCTGCAATGTCAATTAAAGTTTTGTCGTTAAAAATTACGTAAGGCGGCACATTCAAATCATCGGCCTTACGTTTTCTCCATGCCTTCAAATCTTTTATAATTCTTTCTGCTTCTTCATCATTTACACCAGGTTTTTCTGCGACAATTTTTTCTATCTTTTTGTGAACAACATATTCGGGCATACCAGGCTTTTTTGGGAAGGCCAGACCCCCAAAATAACCTCCACTCCCCGTAGTTCCAACTCCGGCGTCGCCAAAGCCTTCTCCGCCACCACTGCCTTTGCCACTTGCGTTGTTTCCGCGATTATTGCCCTTTCCACCTCCTATTCCCGAAACCTCAAACGGCAGCATAACTTTCTCGCGTGTTGCAAGGCAGTCTCGACCTTTTTCTGCAATCATCAAAACATTATAGTCGCCCACGCGTTCCACATAATTTTCGCCAATCAGAATCTCTGCAAGTTCCAGCCATTCTTCCTTACTGAGTTCACGCCCGATTCCCCATGTTGAAATCATATTGTGACCGTTCTCCAAAATCCGCTTATTCCGCGAACCAAGAAGAACGTCAACAATATAATTAAGCCCGAACCGCTCTTTTGTTCTTATAATACAGCACAAAAATTTCTGAACAGGAATAGTTAAATCACAAAGAGGAATCTGTCCTTCTGTTCCAAAACGTGAACAAATATCACAGCAGCGATTCCTTTCATCCTCGCTTTCATGCATAAAATTTTCGCCAAAATAAGAAAGAAGGGCCTTTCTGCGGCAAGTACGACCAGTCGCAAACTTTACCATTCCCTGCAAAAGCCTTTCGGATTTTTCGGGATTAGCAGAATCAGCAAAGAAAAACCTGTTCCGCTGAATATCACCGCTGGAATAAAGCAGCAAAGCTGAAGAAGGCAAACCATCCCGCCCCGCACGCCCAATTTCCTGATAATATTCTTCCACCGATTTAGGCAAATCAAGATTTATAACAAATCGCACATTCGGTTTATCAATACCCATTCCGAATGCAACAGTCGCCACCATAATTTGAATTTCGTCACGAATAAAAAGCTCCTGATTTTTCGCACGTTTTTCATCCGTAAGTCCCGCGTGATAATTGATTACTGAATATCCCGCTTTATCAAGATTTTCTGTCCATTCATCAACATGCCGCCGCGAACCACAATAAATGATTCCACTTTCACCCGAATGCTTGCGAATAAAATTTGTAATCTGTGCAAACGCATCCCGCCGAGGTTGAACTTCAAGATAAATGTTACTTCTATTAAAACTGGAAAGAAAAACGGAAGGCTTCTTCATCCTAAGATTTTTTGCAATATCAAGACGAACCTGTTCAGTAGCAGTTGCAGTAAGAGCAAGAACAACCGCATCAGGAAGAAGCGAACGAACTCCCGCAATTTCAAGATAATCAGTTCTAAAATCATGCCCCCAGGATGAAATACAATGTGCTTCATCAATCGTGATGCAGCTGACTTTTACAAAAGGATCTGTAAGAAGATCACGTATTTTTCCAGTTGCAAGAGCTTCCGGCGAAAGATACACAATTTTTACGTTTCCATTTTTTATATCATTCACCGCCGCCTTATATGATTCCCAATCAAGCGTACTATTCAGAAAAACTGCATGAATTCCAGCCGCTTCCAATGTTGCCACCTGATCCTGCATAAGCGAAATCAACGGCGAAACCACAACCGTAATTCCTTCAAAAATCAAAGCCGGAATCTGATAGCAAATCGATTTTCCGCCACCAGTCGGCATAATTACAAGAGTATCTTTTTTGCGCAAAACGCTTTCAATAATTTCTTTCTGCTGAGCCCTGAATGAATCGTACCCAAACACAGTTTTTAGTACCAGTTCCGGCGCCGCATTTTCAAAAGTCCTTGAATTTATTTTCACATAATTATTATAGCACAAAACCACTTGAAATAACTCCTCAAAATATGCTATATTATTCAAACAACGCCGGAGTGGTGGAATGGTAGACACGACAGACTCAAAATCTGTTGCGAGCAATCGTGTAAGAGTTCAAGTCTCTTCTCCGGTAGATTTAGCGTTCTCTGTAGGGGAACGCTTTTTTATTTAACCACGTCTTATGTAGTATCAAGACTGAACTCTGGCTCGAGGACGAGCTCTCGCCTTGTCGCTCGATAAATCTCGCTCCGAGCCATTATATCGATGAACCTAAAATAACCGCTGTCGCGCTTATTTTTTAACGGTTCTTCGATTGTCGGCTAGTTCAAGTCTCTTCTCCGGTAGATTTTTACATTACAAAAAAACTTCTTCACGCACATACAACACAACCACCTACTGCAACTGCGCCCCATATACTTGCCACATAAAACCAAACATCCCACCTATACCAGCTAATCGCTAACTGCCAATAGCTACCACCTACTCCTCAATCCGGCATAATATCATTACAATCTTTTCTAAACTGAATCGCCTCTTCCATATGAATCTTGCGTATATTTTTACTTCCATCCAAATCTGCAATTGTTCGTGCAACCTTCATACAAGAAGCAATCGCTCTTTGCGAAAATCCATATCGTTCATTCGCTTTTTTCAAAACTTGGCTAGTCTCTTCATCCAAAATGCAGAACTTTGCAACCTGTTCCGCTGTCAGACGTGCATTTTTTTCACCTTGGCGTTCCCGTTGAATTCTAACAGCTCTTGCAACCCCAAGTCGTATTTCATGTGTAGTTCTTATTCCTGTCCTCGAAAACTCGCCCCTAAAATAGGCTCTGTCATTTCTAGAAGCCGTTTCATTCTGTTCATAAATACGTCCACCACCAATCGCAATACTTTCCAGTTTTACCACATTTTCATTTTCTTCCCCTTCGTTCTCCACAAACACCCGCAAATCAATTCTGTCCAAAAGCGGCCCCGAAAATTTCTTCCAATATTGCTCAACCGATTTTCCACTGCACAAACAAACTTTCGTCTTAGAGCCATAATTTCCACACGGACACGGATTCACCGCCATCATAAGCTGAAACTTCGCCGGGTAGACCGTACTTCTTCCCGCCCTGCACAAAGTGATATGATTATTTTCAAGAGGAACCCGAAGCATTTGTAAAACCGAACTGCGGAACTCCGCCGCTTCATCCAAAAACAAAACCCCGTTATGAGCAAGAGAAATCTCACCTGGGCGGCAACTAACACCACCACCACAAATACCTTCTACCGACGAAGTCTGGTGCGGAATCCTGAATGGAGGAACTCGTACAAGAGACTCATCCGGTTTTATAAGTCCAGCCAGCGACCAGATTCTCGTAACCGATTGCGCTTCTTCTACTGTAAGAAGTGGATTTATCGCAGCAAACTTTTGAATAGCCATAGTTTTTCCACAACCAGGCGCACCAAAAGCCATAAAATTATGCCCGCCAGCCGCAGCAATCTGTAACCCGCGAACAAGTTTTCCCTGACCTTTTATTTCTCCATACTCAAAACCGGGGTCAATTTTAGAGAAAAAAACACCATCATATTCGCAGGCTCCAGCAGGCAAAGAGGCCGTCTCCCCACAAGATTTTCCAACCTTATAAAAAGACAAATCCTTCAAAGCGCAGAATGCATTTTCAAGACAATCAGCTCCATAAACCAATACACCCGCAACTTCCCGAGCCTCATCCGCATTTAAAGCCGGCACAATACAATGGTGAACACCAAAAGAAGAAGCCGTAGCCACCGCCGCATGAACTCCCTTAACAGGTCGAATTTTACCCGAAAGTTCCAGCTCTCCCATAACAAGAACCGGTTCTTCAATAAAATTCCCCTTGCAAGTAAGTACAGCATTAGAAAAAAGAACACTCAGCGCAATAGGCAAATCAAAACCCGCGCCCTCTTTCTTTAAATCCGCCGGAGACAAACTAATCAGAACCCGCTCACCTGGAAACTCAAAGCCCGAATTTCTTATAGCCGCTTGCATCCTTTCTCTAGATTCTTTTACAGTCCCATCAGCAAGTCCAACAATGTCCACAGCAGGAATTCCCCGCCGCAAATCCACTTCCACCGCCACCAAAGCACCTTCATAGCCAAATGGCGAAAACGAATAAATCTGCATACAACAGTAACCTCACTTTCTTTTAGCTACTGTTAATATGTCTTTAAAATTTTTTTTCGGACCAGTTATAACAAAACTTTTTAACTTTTTTTTATTCCAGATGTTCTTTTAATTCGAGCCAGTATTTATCCTCAATCTTTTTGTTGCCGCAAGTGTGGCCAAGTTTTCGGTCGGCGCGGATTTTTTCACCGTGAAAATCGCTTCCGGCAGTAACAAAAAATCCTATTTTTCGGGCAACTTCTTCAAGACGCAGGCAATCCGTAACTCGCGCTCCAGGGTGAAAAGCTTCCAATCCCATCACGCCGCGGTCAAAAATATTTTGCAAAGCATCGGGCAATTTTCCCCACGAAAGATACAACGACATTGGATGTGCAATCACGGGAACTCCGCCGCTTTCTTTTATGGCAACAATCGCTTCATCCAAATTTGAGCCCACTCGTTCAACATACCACGGCCGTCCTTTAGCAAGATATTTATCAAACGCAAGCTGACGATTTTTTACAATTCCTTTTTTTACAAGTTCAGCCGCAAAATGAGGTCGACCAATCACGTTTCCCGGAAAATCAGCCTTCATTTCTTCTAAAGTCAAATCAATTCCATCTGCACGAATTTTTTCTATTATTTGTTCATTGCGCAGGTTACGGTTTTTTACAAGATTTTCCAGCAATTCGGTAAATGAGGGTGAAATATTTTCTAATCCCAATCCCAAAAGATGAAATTCTCCTGTTGGAAAATTTATATTCAGTTCACAACCGGGAACAAAAGTTACTCCAAATTCACGAGCCGCAGCCGCACCTTCTTCAATTCCTTCTATAGTATCGTGGTCCGTTATAGCAGCTACACTTATTCCTTTTTCTGCCGCTTTTTGAATAATTTCGGTTGGTGAATATTGTCCGTCAGAAGCTGTTGTATGAATATGCAAATCTATCATACTTTAGAATAGCATATTTTTAATACTTGTGATATAATAATAATAAGGTTTAAAGTTTATGTTTACAATCGGTTAAGGAGTTGTAAAAAATGCCAAAGGCAATGCAATACACAAAGGGTTCCATTATTTATTTTGAAGGTGACCACGATGAACGAATCTTCATCATGCAGCAGGGAGCTGTTCTTTTGTCTAGTACAGACATTGAATCAGGTCAGCCAGTTGCAGAACAGGTACGTAGCGGTGAATTTTTTGGTGTAAAATCTGCTCTGGGACATTTTGGTAGGGAAGAAACTGCTACTGCTTTAGTTCCTACAGTTGCTGTTGCTCTTACAATTCAGGAATTTGAAATTCTTTTTAGTAACAATAAACAGCTTATTATGAAGATGCTTCGCGTTTTTTCAAATCAGCTGCGTCAAATTCATAAAAAAACCGAATCTATCCTTAACAATGTAGTTGCAGATCAGCAATCAGGAATGCTTGCAGTTGCACAGAGTTTCTTTGATGACGAACAGTTCCGTTCAGCTTGCGATGTCTATCTTAAATTTTTAAAGCGTTATCCAAATAGTCCGCAGGTTCAGGAAGTTACAAAACTTTATACAAATGCAAAAGCTCACAGTGACAGGGCTGCTCAGCGTTCAAAATATAATACTTTTACGGATTCTTCTGATTCAGATTCTTCAAATTTAAAGCTTTTCTCTCTTCCTGCTTTTGAAAGATTTGCAAAACAGTATGAACCTGGCGAAGTTATTATTGCAGAGTATGAACCTGGTGATAGTTTTTATTTGCTCCAGAGTGGACGCGTTCAGCTTGTAAAATGTGTAAACGGTTCATCAAAGAATCTTGATATTCTAAAACCGGGCGAATTCTTTGGAGAAATGGCAATCCTCGATAATTCTCCGCGTTCTGCTACTTGTGTTGCAACTGGAAATGTAAAATGTCTTGAATTCAATAAAGAAAACTTTGAACTTCTTATTACAGGAAACCCTCAGATGGCACTTATGCTTCTTAAGATTTTCTGTAAACGAATTTACGACCAGAAACGCCGATTCAGAATTCTTGTTATAAAAGATTTGCAGGCAAGAATGGCAGATGTTTTCCTTATGCTTGATGAAATGAATCCAATCGCAAATCCTGCAGAAAAACAGCGCCGCTTTAATGTTACAATTCCTGATATTGCTCATTGGTCTGGACTTTCGGTTGAGACTGCCCGCGATGAAATAAACAAACTTGTTGAAAAACGCAAGGTTGAACTTTACGATAATTATATTATTGTAAACAACATCATGGATATGAAACGCATGTACGATACCCGTACAAACGCAGTCCGCTAGTTTAATCATTCTATTTTGAAAGGGATTTTGCTTTATAATGCAGAATCCCATTTTTTTGTCGGGTGTCTTGATTTTATTTTATACCTGGATTATTATTTTCATATTCCGCCGACTTAGCTCACCCGGTAGAGCAGCGCATTCGTAACGCGCAGGTA
>JAILCM010000142.1 GCA_024680155.1 Treponema sp. | reverse complement strand
CGAAGAACGAGTTTTTACTTTGAATGAACTTTTTGCGGCTGATGAAGTCTTTATTTCTTCGGCAGGAACATTGGGGCTTTCTGCTTACGAAATTGACGGAAAGAAAGTTGGTGGAAAAGATCCGGAACTTTTGAAAAAACTCCAGAAGGCCGCTGTAGAAGATTTTGAAAAAGAAACCGGTTACAAGGCCGACATAGTTTGAGATTCCAAATCAAGTTTTGAACTTTGAACTGGATGACTGATACGGGGGCGCCCATGGAAGAATCAAAAAACACAAAATCAGCTGAATCAATTGAAGACATTGTTTTGCGTCATTCTGGCAGAGGAATGGATATTTTGCGCGGCTACAAAACCGACAAATATGCCCAAAAAGCGGCTCAAATCATTCTTAGCTGGGAGCGCGGAACAGTCTTTCTTGCCACAGGATTTTACGTTGCAGGATTTGCAGAAACTGACGGCCCTGTTGGAACTCTTTTTCTTGCCAAGGCACTTAAAAAACTGGGCTTTAATCCGGTAATTTTGACGGATGATTTTTGCAAGGGCTTTTTTGAGGATGAAGGAATTGAAGTTCTTTACATGCCTTTTGATGCTGACGTTGACTGGTGTATGGAAACGCTTGGTTCTTTTACACCAGTTGGCTTAATCAGTATTGAACGTTGCGGGGAAAATAACGAGCGGGAATATGCAAATATGCGTGGCATTAGTATTAGTGATAAAACTGCCGCTGCCGATTTGTTCTTCCGCATTGCACTTGGAATTGTTCCTACAATTGGAGTTGGTGACGGCGGAAACGAAATTGGTATGGGGAATGTTGCAAATATAATAGAAGATAAACTTTCCCTTAAGCCATGCGTTGTTACCGTGGACGAACTTGTAATTGCAACGGTTTCAAACTGGGGTGCTTATGCAATCATCGCGTACCTGCAAAAATTGAGCGGCGAAAAAGTATTTTTTGATTTTGAAGAGGCACAGGCTTTTATTAAAAAAACTGTGGAAATGGGCAGCGTAGACGGAGTTCTAAAAAAGCCGATTGTCAGCGTAGACGGTTTTGGAATGGAAATTGAAAAAGAAATAATTAATTCCCTTGGAGATGC
Source organism: Treponema sp. (assembly GCA_024680155.1). Lineage (GTDB taxonomy): Bacteria > Spirochaetota > Spirochaetia > Treponematales > Treponemataceae > Treponema_D. The sequence goes on along the minus strand of JAILCM010000142.1, from coordinate 2,905 downwards.
AATATGAAAGTTGATTTGAATTGTGATTTGGGCGAAAGTTTTGGAAATTATAAAATCGGGATGGATGAAGAGGTTATAAAATTCATCAGTTCTGCAAATATTGCGTGCGGTTTTCATGCTTCGGACCCGCTTGTTATGGCAAAAACTGTAGAAATGGCAAAAGAAAACCGCGTAAAAGTTGGCGCTCATCCAGGATTCCCTGATTTAGTTGGATTTGGACGGCGCAATATGAATGTTTCTGCAAGCGAATTAAAAACCATGGTTCAGTATCAAATTGGGGCGCTGAATGCCTTTTGTATTGCAAAGGGTGTAAAAATGAATCACGTAAAATCCCATGGTGCAATGTACAATATGGCCGCAAAAGATATAAAGCTTGCAAGTGCAATTGCAGAAGGAATTGCCGAAGTTGACACTTCCCTTATTCTACTTGGTTTAAGTGGAAGTCAGCTGATTAACGCTGCAAAAGAAGTTGGCCTTAAAACTGCTTCTGAAGTTTTTGCAGACCGCGCTTACGAAGAAGACGGTTCACTTGTTGCACGAACAAAATCCGGTGCTGTAATCACAAATGAAGAAGAAGTATTTAATCGCGTAATTGGAATGATAAAAACTGGCCGCGTCAAGGCAATCACAGGAAAAGAAATTCCAATTCAAGTGGATTCAATTTGCGTTCACGGCGATAATCCAAAGGCTCTTAATTTTGTAAGAATGATTCGCGAACGCCTGATACAGGAAAATATAAAAATCGAAGGCTTATAAAACGCTCTGGAGGAAAAAATGCTTGTTACCGATAAACGCTGCTGGGCAGAAATCAATCTTTCTCAAATTGAAAAAAACTACGAAATTTATAAAAATCATCTTCCTTCGGGCACAAAAGTTATGGCTGTTGTAAAGGCAGACGCATACGGTCACGGAGACACAGAAATTGCGGGGCTTTTACAAAATCATGGTGTTACGGATTTTGCAGTTGCAACGCTGGAAGAAGCAATAAAACTTCGTTTAAGCGGAATTAACGGGCAGATTTTTGTTCTTGGCTATACTCCAATTTTGCAGGCCCAGAATTTAATTGAATACGATATTACACAGGCAGTCGTAGACGAAACTCATGCTAAAAAATTGAGCAAAGTCGATAAAAATATAAAAGTTGTATTTGCGCTGGATACAGGAATGAACCGAATCGGTCTTGATGCAGATGACCCAGAGTTTTGCGAAAAAATTATCCGCGAATATGTACCAAAACTTAGCGTTCAGGGCGTTTTTACTCATCTTTGCGTTGCAGATACTTCAACTCCCCAGGCTATAGATTTTACAAACAAACAGATAAAAAAGTTCGAAACTATTGTAAAGCGCATTTCGGACCTTAAACTTCCATATAATCACTGTTTGAATTCTGCGGGCGGATTATGGAATAAAAGCGGCAAATCAGTTTTTGCAAGGCTTGGAATCATTCTTTACGGGCTTAAACCTAATTATTTGAATGAACTTCCACAAGGAATCAAGCCTGCCTTAAGCTGGTACAGCGTTGTTTCTATGGTAAAAAGCGTTCATCCGGGCGAAACAATTGGTTATGGAAGAACTTTTACCGCCGAAAGAGAAATGCAGGTTGCAACAGTTTGCGTTGGTTATGCTGACGGCTACAATCGCCTGCTTTCAAACGAATATTATGTGCTTATAAATGGAAAAAAAGCGCCAATTCTTGGAAGAATCTGCATGGATCAGCTTATGGTTGATGTTACAGAAATTCCTGATGTAAAAATGGGCACAAAAGTTACACTAATCGGTCAAGATGGAAAAGAAATTATTACGGCTGATGATATGGCAAACAAAATCGGCACAATCGGATATGAAATTGTATGCAATATTTCTGGTCGTGTAGAAAGAAAATATATCTGGGCAGAAACAAATTAAATGTGCTTCTGAAGGGCGGGGCTTATGAACATTTTTGATATTATCGGGCCTGTTATGGTTGGACCTTCAAGTTCACATACTGCGGGCGCTGTAAAAATTGGCTATGTTTCGCAAAAATTGCTCGGGGAGCCTGTAGCAAAAGCAGAAATCCTTCTTTACGGTTCATTTCTTGCAACAGGAAAAGGGCACGGAACTAATTTTGCACTTGTTGCGGGGCTTCTTGGAATGACTCAGGATGACAAAAGAATTCCTCAAAGCTTTGAAATTGCCCGCAGTCAGGGAATTGAGCTTGTTTTTGGAAAAGCAAACTTAAAAAATTATCATCCAAACTCCGTTCAACTGAATCTTACCGGAAAAAATGGGCGCCACTTAGAAATTATCGGGGAATCGGTTGGAGGTTCTGTAATCAACATTGCAAATATCGACGGTTTAAGTGCAAATTTTTCGGGCGATAATCCAACTCTGATTGTTCATAATAAAGACCAGCCCGGTCATGTTGCAGAAGTTACGAGCATGCTTTCACACAAAAGCGTAAATATTGCCACAATGCAGTTATACAGGGCAAATCGTGGTGGAGAAGCCGTTATGGTTTTGGAGCTTGATCAGGAAATTCCTCAGGATGCGCTTGCCTGGCTTTCAAAACTAGAAGGCGTAAATAAAGTGACTTATTATAGTTTGAAGTAATCGACTGCGAGGGGCATTTATGGCATTTAGTAAAATATCTGAAATAATAAAAATCTCTGACGAGCGGGGTCTTCCTTTCTGGCAGATAATTCTGGAAGATGATTTACTTGAACGCAATACAACTTACGAAGAATCGTTTGGCCGAATGAAGGCAATGTTTGATGCAATGGTTCAGGCCGACAAAGATTATTCTGCAGATTTACGTTCACAAAGCGGATTAAGTGGCGGTGATGGTGCAAAATTAGAAAAATTTCGTCAGCAAAATAACAGGCTTATCGGGGATTTTCTTACAATGGTCATGGAAAAAGCAGTAAAA
>JAILCM010000135.1 GCA_024680155.1 Treponema sp. | reverse complement strand
TGTTCTGCAAGAATTGTCGTAGGTGCCAAAAATGCAACCTGTTTTCCGCCCATAACGGCTTTAAAAGCGGCTCTCATTGCAATTTCAGTTTTTCCGTAACCAACGTCTCCACAAACTAAGCGGTCCATTGGAGTTGTTTTTTCCATGTCGCGTTTAACTTCTTCGGTAACTGTAATCTGGTCGGGAGTATCTTCGTAAGGAAAAACGGCTTCAAAGGCTGATTGCCACTCAGTTTCTTTTGGGAACGCATAACCAACCGAGGCCTTTCTTCTTGAATACAAATCAATCAGACGCTGGGCAAGGTCTTCGACTGCTTTTTTAACCTTCCCTTTTCGATTTTCCCAGGATTTGCTGCCTATTTTATCAAGACGCGGCTTTTCACCTTCGTTTCCAATATAACGCTGAACTAAATTTACCTGCTCAATTGGAACAAAGGCAAATTCCTGTTCTGCATATTCAAGTTTAATATAATCACGCTCGTTTCCAAGTGATTTTACGCGTTCAATTCCATGGAAAAGTCCAATTCCCCAGTTTACGTGAACAACATAATCTCCCGGATTTAATTCAACAAAGGTATCTATTACTTGTGATTTTGCTTTTGTAAGTGATTTTGGAACATATTTTCGGCGGCCAAAAATCTCGTTTTCCTGAATTACAAGAAGTTTGATTTCTGGAACAATAAATCCTGCAGAAATTGGATACGGAATAAGATTTACGTTATATTCTTTAAAAATCTCGCGGATTCGTAAAAGCTGATTTTCGTTATCTGTAAAAATGTAAACCTTCCAGCCGTCGTCGTTGAGTTTCTGGAGTTCCTCTTTCATGTAGTTTATGTTGCCAAAGAAACTGCGAGCCGGTTCGGTATCAAGTTTAAATGATGAATTTTCCTCATCATCCTTTAAGACTGTACGAAAAAGTATACATTTTAATAATTTTTCTCGCAATTCACCAAAGTTCAGGGCAAAATAATCAACTGGAAGCGACGGAAAACTTTCTCTAGTCTTACGATACATTCCATTATATTCACGCCGAATATTCAATTCTGCATTCAAAAGACGGTCATAATCATAAAAAAGAACAAAAGCATCATCCGAAATATAATCAAGAATTGTGTATTTTTTCTGCCACAACAGCGGATAAAACAGTTCCTCGCCTTCAGCTTCTTTAGACGTTCGCAAAGATTCAAGCATCGTTTCTTTTACAAAAAGCGCGTCATCAGTAAACGGAAGATGAATATGCAAATCATCACTTGCAACACCAGAATCATGCCCGTTGAAAATTCCCGCCTGATTTTCTTCAGAATCTTCCCTAGCCTTTATCGCCGAATCCTGATAATCATCAATATTTTTTTCCAGCTGCCCGATTAAATCATCATTCCACAAAACTTCTTTCATCGGGTAAATTAAAAGCGAATCTTTTGTACCAATTGTAATCTGAGCTTCTGGTTCAAATTCCTTAAAAGATTCAATTTCATCAAAATCAAAAATAATTCTTGTCGGATTTTCATCAAGCGGCAAAAATATATCAAGAACTTCACCACGCAAACTGAATTCCCCGCGCACATTTACACGAGAAACGCGCATATATCCAAGTTCTGTCAATTTTTTTGCAATATTTGTAGTATCAATTTTATCTTTTTTATGCAGCGTAAACAAAAAAGAATGCAGATAATCAGGCGGCGGCAAAGGCGACAAAAAAATACGCTGATTAATAATAAAAATCCTGTTTTTGCTTTTTACCGTTGCCTGAATCGATTTTTGCGTCATCAAAGAAAGAACGCCGGCTCTTTTTCCAAATACAACAGAACCTTTTGGAACCGGACGATACGGAATTGTACTCCACGACGGCAGAATAAAAACTTCAGCATTCGGCATTACAACGGCTAAATCATTAAAAAGCATTTCGGCTTCATAATCACCAGGAACAACAACAAAAATATCAGGCGAAAACTGATTATAGACTTCCTTTACCTTTGAGCCTGCATTATACTGCAAATACTGAAGATTTTTATAATTTACGGAATTACAAAGATTTTGAACAAAAAAAGCAGAAAGACTTCCGTGTAAGCCTTCAATCTGAGCAGGAAAATTTTGATTTTTGTCAGTTAATTTTGCAAGAGTATCTTTTAATTCTTGCCAATTATTTACTATAGAAGTTAATGATTTCATCTGATTTTACCGAAAATTTATATATAAAATATTATTCAGGAGAATAAGTTGACTAAACATAAACTTTATTTGATTATATCAGTTTTTGCAGTTTTTGGACAGATGGCATTTGCATTACCAGCAGAACAGGATTACGCGCAGGCTTCGGTTTCGATAAAATATTACAACAGAAGCATTTTTTATCCTGGAAAATCGGCTGACAATCCGGTGAATGTTCACATCACAATTAAAAACGATGGCGCAGAAACTTTGCGTTTTAAGCTTGCTGATGACAGAGCGTTCAGTCTTGATTTTAATGCGTACACTACAAAAAACACAACTCTTGAAAAAACTTCCGAAATTATAGAACGTCGTTCATCCAACCGAACCGTTTATTTCCGCGAAATTTCACTCGAACAAGGCGAAGAATATTCGTTCATTGAAAACGTAAAAGATTATCTTAAAATTGATGAACCTTCAGTTTACTACCTTGAAATGAGTTTTTACCCGGAACTTTATAAATCAAAAAAATATCTTACACTTAATTCAAATCGTCTAACTTTGGAAATTCGCCCTTCTCCTTCAGCTGCCGCTTCATCTTTTATTCCAGTTGGACAGAAAACTTCTGAAATTTTAAAACCTGAAGATTTGTCGCCTGATAAAGTTGTTGAACAGACAATCATTGCAAGACAAAAATCTTTGTGGGATCAGTACTTTTTGTATCTTGATGTAGAAGCACTTTTGGAAGGTAACCCAAAATTAAACAGCAAATATCGTTCAGTTTCTGCAGATGAACGCGCAAGAATGATTGAATCTTACAAAGCAGATTTAATGCAGACACGAATTGATAATGATATTGTTGCAGTACCAGAAAGATTCCAGATTGAACTTACAACTTACACTCCAACAGAAGGAACAGTTGTTGTTACAGAATGGTTCAAATATCCAAACTTTAGCGAAAAGAAAAAATATACTTACAAAGTTCGTCAGAAGGAAGGAATCTGGCAGATTTACAGCTACAGCGTTCAGAATTTGGGAACAGAATAATTTGATGGATTTTTGGCGGGGAATTTTTGATAATTAATGGGAACTGAATAAATGAAAGCCCTTATAATTTCGGATGAAGAAAACTTTATAAAAAAAATGGACTCGTTTTTTCAAAGTCATGGCGCAGATACAATAATATACAAATGGCTTTTAAAAGCGCTTGATAATATTGAAGAAATTCGTCCTGATGTAATTGTTTTGAGTTCATCCGAATACCCGCGTCATTGGAAAACTTTGGTTCAATTTGTAAAAAGCGGAATTGGTGGCGATAAAGTTGACATTTTTTTGTATGAACCAAATCCTGTTTCTGATGAAGATAAAGAAAAGATTAAGCTGCTCGGAATTACCGGAGTTTTTGAAAGTTTAGATAAAGAAAGCCTAAAAGTGATTTGCCCGATTTTTGGAGAATTTATTTCACGAGTTGGAGGGGCTACCGAAACTGAAGATGTGACAGTTGCTTGTGATACGTTGATTTTTACTCACCCGCTTTCTATGGCTTTTGTTACCGGCAAAGTTGATTCAAAAGACGACAATTTTATTCATTTTACCGCCGATTTTGACGAGCAAACCAAAGAGCTAAAACAAGGTATGAATTCTTTTGCAACCTTTTATTGTGGAGATTATTGTACAACAGTTCCAGTGCAAATCAATTCTATTGAAAAAGAAAATATCTATTTAGAAGTAAAAGTATGAGAAAAGATAAAGCTAGTTCAAGAGAAGCAAAATTTTTCTGTGAAAGTTGCGGTTCGGAAGTTCCAAGACAGTCAAAATTCTGTCCAACTTGTGGAAAGTTCTTTATGTCTGTAAGATGCCCGAACTGTGGAAAAATCGGCACAAACGATGATTTTAAAAATGGATGTCCCGATTGCGGATATGCCGTAGATAAAACCGCCGCTGCAGTAACCGCCCAGCAATTTGAAAATATCAAAAATTTTTCTTACTCCAATGGATTAAATGCAAACGGAATCAGAGGAAAATCGAATTCAAGAGCCGCTGCAATGAAAAAATCAGATTCACAATTGCCAATATGGATTCCAATTGCCTGTATTTGTGTTTTGGGTGCGTTGATTGCAGGATTATATAGTTGCTTGTAAGATTTTTTAAGAAGGAAAATACCCGAAAGGAGACTTGAACTCCTATGTCCGTAAAGACACTTGGACCTGAACCAAGCGCGTCTACCAATTCCGCCATCCGGGCAAATAAGTTAATTTAATTTAACAGAAAAATGAGGCTTAGTCAATTAGGCAGGGCAAGTGGCTGTCCCAAAAGTATGGAGCAGCCCCTTTTTTTGCAGTTGCGGCTTATTTGTGAACAGGAATAACTCTATAGGAGTCATTATAATTTTTATTTATTTCATCAACATAACCAGTCTTGCCCCAATCGTTCGATGTTACTACCCAACACTTCGAGGCATCTTGTGACAGGCTTGAAGACCAGCAAGAATAATAATGTGTATTGTTTTTGGGTTTTCCATCCTCATTCAGTGTCTCAAGCACATCGTTTATTTTTTTCCTGTTCTTAAACAAACATGCTAATTCTGCAATACTTGGCAAATACCAGCCGTCTTTATATTCAGTTTCACTTAAATAGCCACCAAAATAATAATCTGCGGTCGGGTCTTTACCATACTTATTTACATAATCAAAAACAGGATATTTTGCAGGATTACTTTCTGCAGTTGTATCTGCCTCACAAACTTTTTCCCAGTTGTCGCTACCGTCTAAGTCTCCTTCAAATGTAACACCTTCATCAACATTATTACTCTCAGAAGTTCTGGTACAAGCTATAGACTCAAATCCTGTTCCACCGAGTGTTACATCGTTTGTGGCCCATACATAGCCTGTATGTGTATCCGTATGATATTTAGCAACCCATCCCATTGGGGCACCTTTTTCATCAAAACCATACAAAACACCAACAGCATTTGCTTTTTCTGTATCTGTAAAGGTTCTGCCGGCTTTATAAGAAATTATAGAACCATCGGTCAAAAGAACATCACCAACAGACGCAGGAGCATACCAGACAGCATAAAGTGTAATAGATTCTGTTATTGAACTATCAAAATTAAACGGAGAATCTGTTTCTGTAGGATTTGCTGTTGTATACCAGCCCTTTAAGGCATAACCATTCTTTTTAACAGAATAAGATGGTTCTGCAGCCTTTTTATCTGCTCCAGTAATCAGTATAGAATCAACTTTGCTTGTGTTTCCAGAATAGTTACTTGTTGTATCGAATTTAACAAGCAAAGGATAAGTAGAAGCTTTTTTTGCTACACGGAAACCTAAGCCATAATAAAGTTTCGTACCCTCACGAGTTGTGGAGCCTCCAGTTTCAGTCGGAGTTGATCCAGATCTTCTATCAATTGTTGCATAACTTGTTGCAACGCTATCCCAGCCTCCACCTCTCTTAGCTCGTTTTGAATCACTCGGTGCTTCATCTGGTCCTGTGATTGGAATAGTGGTATCTAATGTTGCATTATAAAAATCCCAACACCATTCGTTTACATTACCACACATATCATATAAACCAAGAGAGTTTGCAGAATCTGTACCGGAAATTTTATCTGTTTTTACAGGATGTGTACTTGATTCACTGTTTTCATAAACCCAGGCTATTGTTGTATAATCATTACCTCCTGAGAATGTATAGTTTTCAAGGTTCTTTCCACCTCGCGCAGCATACTCCCATTCAATTTCTGTAGGTAAGCGATAACCATCGGCTGACATATCAAATTGAACTTTATTACAATCAGCAGCTGTAATACTAGAAATAGAAGTAGAATAATTAAAGTATTGCCAATAAGATTCATCTTTTCCGTCAATAGAATAAGCGCAGTCCAGCCCTTCTCTTATACTTAATTTATTACAGTAAACAATTGCTGCATACCAGTTTACGTAATAAACAGGATAATTATCTCCCTCTCCTTGTGGATGTTGCGACATTTCTGCTGGTAAAGCCCCCATAACATCCTGCCATTCTTTCTGTGTTACTTCATGATCACACAAATAGAAATCATTTACAGTTAATTCGCGATTATAAAGAATTGCTAACTTACTTGCATTTGTTGAATCAAAAGTCATTCCTTCTACAAGTACAAAGTCCGATTTCCAGACTGCATAAAGAGTAATATTGTCGGTTATTGGAGTATTAAAATTGAATGGTTCATCTGATTCAGCAGGGGTTGCAGAAGTATACCAGCCCTTTAAAGTATAGCCATATCTATAAACATCATAATCAGGAACAGAAACTTTCTTTTCTGTCTGGTTAACTATAGCTGCATCAAGTTTAGTTGTATTTTCCGGCCAGTTAGCAGTTGTATCGAAGTTTACAAGCAATGGATAAGTAGAAGCTTTACGAACAACTCGGAAGCCAAAGCCATAATAAATAATAGTACCAGTACCATTTGCACGGCCTCCAGTTCCAGTTGCGATATTTCCAACTCTTCTATCAATTTTTGCAGCTGTAAGAAGTGCAGTATCCCAGCCAGCACCCTTCATAGCTCGTGATGAATTACTTGATGCTTCATTTGGTCCTGTGATTAGAGTAGTTGCATCTATAGTTGTATTATATAAATCCCAACACCATTCATTTACATTACCAGTCATATCATATAAACCAAGAGAATTTGCAGAATCTTGATCAGGAATTTTATCAGTTTTTACAGGATGTGTACTTGCATCACTGTTATCATTAATCCATGCTACATCTGTAGCAACATTGCTTCCCGAATAATCATATGATTCAAGTTTCTTTCCACTTCGAGCTGCATATTCCCACTCAACTTCAGTTGGTAAGCGATAACCATTGGCTGAAATATCAAATTGGACAGCATTACAATCATCATTTTTGATTTTTGAAATATCCTTAGAATAATTAAAATTTTGCCAGTAAGATTCGTCTTTTCCATCAAGAGAATAAGCACATTTCAGACCTTCTCTTATACTCAATTTATTACAGAAAACAACTGCGGCAAACCAGTTTACGTAATAAACAGGATAATTATCTCCC
>JAILCM010000101.1 GCA_024680155.1 Treponema sp. | reverse complement strand
CCGTTGTTTTCTCCAATTCCCCATGCAAAAGTTGAACGGCTGTGGAATTTGTAATAAGTTCTGTTCAAACTCATTGCACAAAGACCGTTTGAATCATCTGCCTGTTCCCCGTCAATTGCAATGTGTCCGTTTGCGTTCATTGCTGCAAGCCAGGTTGCAGAACATCTTGAAGAAGCGGGAGAAGGATTTACAAACATAAAGTCCGAGTGAATGTCATCTTCTTTTGGTGAATAAATGTAACCTTCTATATCTGGACGGGCGGAGTCTCCGTGAACTTTAAATGTCATGGCGTGGTGCAGGTGTTCGCGTCCCCACGAAACTTTTATAAAACGGCGGTCGCTGTAGGTTGCACAAATTCCGCGGTTGGTTGTAGTTGGAATAAAGCGTCTGCGTGGCGGCATTATAAAATGGTAAATATATTTTTTGCTGTTTTCTTTATTCCATAAAACAAGTTCTGCAAGTCCAATAAGTTTAAAATCAAAGAATTCCACAAAACCGCAAAATTTTTCAAGTGAAAAAACAAAGTTCAATCGGCTTTTAATTCTTAAGTTAGAAATAAATGAGGGAAGTGGAATTCCTGCGTATGGAGCATACATTCCGCGAATTTCTGTTTTTGGAGAAACTCCTTTGTATGTTCCAAATTGTGCTTTTCCTTTTTTAACAATATGTTCAGGCGGTGCCGAAAACAATCTTGAATACATTCTTCTATTATAAAGCAACCTTTAATAAAAGTGAATACCACAATTTTTTTTGTTTTTTTAGAAATCGGATTTATAATAGAAGAATAATTGATTAATAGATTTTTGTGCGGAGGTTCGTTATGGCAGTTAAATCTTTTTCTTTGGGTGCGGCACAGGAAGTTACCGGCTCAAAACACATTTTTGAAGTTGATGGAAGATATTATATGATAGATTGCGGTGCTTTTCAGGGTAAGCGCAAAGAATCAGATACAAAAAACCGCGAATTTGATTTTGATGTAGACCGTCTTGAAAGCGTAATTCTTACTCACGGACATCTAGACCATTGCGGATTGCTTCCGGTTCTTGCTAAAAAAGGTTACAAAGGAAATATTTATGCAACTCCTGCTACCCGCGATATTGCAAATCTTGTAATGATGGACAGTGCCCGTATTCAGGCTCACGATGCGGAATTCCTTGCAAAACAGGCTTCTAAAAAAGGTGAAAAATTTACCTGGCGTCCGCTTTATGATGAAAATGATTGTGTTGCAACTGCGAATCAGATTGTTTCACTTTCTTATAACCGCAAAATGTATATTGGTCCTAACGTTCAGCTTGAATTTTTTGATGCAGGACATATTTTGGGGTCAGCGTTTGCAAATATAACTATAAATCCAAATCCGTCTGAACCAGAAAAAGAAACTCGTCTTCTATTTACTGGTGATATTGGCCGCAAATGTAAACCGATTATCCGAAATCCTGCCGTAAATATGCCGGCTCCAGATTATATTTATCTTGAATCAACTTATGGAAACAAACTTCACGATAATCACGATATTGCAATGAAAGAACTTGTTCGAATTGTTCGCGATACCTGCCAGAAAAAAGGAAAAATCATTATTCCGTCTTTTGCAATTGAACGTGCACAGGAACTTGTTTTTTATCTTCATCTTCTTACTGACCAGCGAAAAATTCCTGTTGTGCCGATTTATGTTGATTCTCCGATGGCAAGCAATGCAACTTCTGTTTTCCGCGTTCACCCTGAATGTTACGATGAAAGTGTAAATGAAGCCTTCTTGAAACATCATAAAAATCCGTTTGGTTTTGGTTCGCTTAGTTTTACTACAAGTGTTGAAGAATCTAAAAAATTGAACAAAATGGAAGGCCCGATGATTATTATTTCTGCTGATGGTATGTGCGAAGCGGGTAGGGTTTTGTATCATCTTGCAAACGAAATTTCTAATCCAAAAAATACGATTATGATTGTTGGTTACATGGCAGAAGATACTTTGGGACGAAAGATTTTTGACGGTCAGAAGGAAGTTATGATTCTTGGTGATAAGTACCGCGTAGAAGCCAAAGTTGAAAAATGTAACGGATTTTCTGCTCATGCCGACTACAACGAAATGATTGAATGGCTTGGCGAGATAGATACGTCGCGTCTTAAAAAGATTTTCCTGGTTCACGGTGAAAAAGACCAGCAGCAGGGATTCAAAGATCATCTGGCAAATGCAGGCTTTAATAATGTAGAAATTGTAGAAGGTGAAAAAGAGTACGATTTATAGGAAATTTTATTATTTCTATTGACATTTTTGTTTATTGTAATTAATATAATATTGTAATCATTACAAATTAGTAATGCTTACAGTTTTGTTGGAATGATGCTTTAGCTTGCACCCGAAGAATGATAAGAGTAATTCATTATGATTCTTCCCTTGAAGAAACGGCACCAATTCACTATTATACAAGTACCGATGCGGAACGTTGTTCCATTTCAAAGCAGGATCATAAAGGAGCCTGACGCGAAAATCGGTACAAAATTTTTATCTAAGGGAATCATAAAGGAGTCCCAAGGAAGAAGAGGTTTTATATGACTTTAAGACCAGAATGGGAAGGATTTAATCCTAACGGTTTATGGACAAGCGAAATTAATGTTCGTGACTTCATTCAGGCAAACTACACTCAGTATGATGGTGATTCATCATTCTTGGCCGGCCCTACAAAAGCTACAGAAAAGCTTTTTGATGAGCTTCAGAAATTACAGAAAGCAGAGCACAATAAAAAGTCTGTTGGA
>JAILCM010000059.1 GCA_024680155.1 Treponema sp. | reverse complement strand
TCAATTTGATTTTATCTAAAATTTCATCAAGTTGTTTTTGATAATTCATTTTCTATTCTTTGCAAAAAAAATATGATAAAATATAATACACAAAATCACTTTTATAAGGAATATCAATGAATAACGAAGATCCTTTTGAAGCAAATAATATTAAAAATGTTGTATCGACAAAAATTTTCTCTGTTGAACCTGATGAACCAAAAAAATCAAAATTCAGCACAGAAGGTGTTGTAGGATTTGGATTAAGCATAATTTCTTTTTATATGAGTGTAATTTCGTTTGTAATTGCAATGACAGGAATTGCTGCCGAAGTAAAATTTATAGGAATTCTTGGAATTTGTTTTATGGCGGGAGCGCTTATTTGTTCAATTGTGGCATTGTGTTTGTGCAATATTGGTGCAAAAAAAGCTGAATATCGTGTTTTTTGTTTTATAGGACGTGGAATTTCAATTTTTATAATTTGCTGGACTGCAATAATGCTTATTTGTACTGTTGCAATATTAGTGATTGGTTTAGATACAAATAATTTGGGAACTTATTTGTAGTTATTCTTGAATTCCTTTTTTTAATGCATCATCAACGCAACTAATAAAAACCAAGCTTGCAATTTCTTCACCTTTTTCTGCAGGAACAACGCTTTTGTTTTCTGCGATAATTCGTTCAAGGATTGGTTCAACTTTTTGTCCACGCGAACCTTCATTTTCTAAAACCTGAATGTCTGTTATTTTATGATTTTGCACTGTAACTTGCAGTTGAACATGCATAAAAGAAGTAAAAGTTTCTCCTATATAAGTTCCATCATAGACATCTTCAACCGAAATTCCATAAAAAGGAAGAGATGCCGCTTCTTGTAAATGTTTGCGTTTTTTGTGTTGCATGTAAGAAGCAAACATAAGAATGATGCAAAGAACAATCATACCGTAGAGAACCGGTTTTTTATCAAGAAAAGATCCAGAATTTTTTTGTGAATTATTCATTTTTTCCATATTATTACTTGATATCATCGTTTAAAATTGATTCTTTGCCTACATCTTTTTGGTTTGCAAATCTATGTGGTTGGGTTGTTATTACAGTTGTACCTTTACCCTGCTCGCTTTTAATTTCGATTGTACCATTCATGCAGGTAAGCAGTTTCTTGGCAATATTTAAGCCGAGCCCAGAACTTGGATTTTCTTTATTAATCTGATTGTCTTCGCGGGCAAAACTTTCGAATATAAATGGGAAGAATTCTTTTGAAATGCCAATTCCTGTGTCTTCGCAGATAAATTCCATAATACAATCGTCTTTTGTTTTGCCTTCAAGCTGCCGTAATCCAAAGCGGATTTTTCCACCAGGAAGCGTATACTTTAGTGCATTCAAAACTATGCTTATAACGACATCTGTTGTATGGAAAATATCCTGGTAAATGTAAGGATTTTTTATATCTGACCAGCATTCAACCGAAATATTCTTTTTTTCAGCTTCGGGTTTTACGAACAAATAAATTTGTTCTACCGCCTTAGAAATATCGGTTGGAATTTCAGAAATTTTGATTTCGCCGTGTTCCAGCCCGGAAAGTTCTACAATATTGTTCACAAAATCCAAAAGATATTCTTCGGATTCTTTGGCCTTTTGCAGAGTATCTTCTATCAGCTGTTTATTTGTAATATTTTGTTCAATTTCGTTGGTATAATTGATAATCGTCTGCATTGGAGAAATAATATCTTTTGCAATATTGTACATAAAAATATTTTTTGCTTCGTTTGCAGCTTGAGCCGTTTCCGCAGAACGTTTTAACATTAATCTGTTCAGGCGTTCTTTTTCATCGGTTTCACGGCGATTCACATCTTCTGTAACATCATTAACAAAAACATAAAAAATATCGCCATATTTTTGAGTATGAACAAATCTTCCATAAGTACGAACATATTTTATCTGCCCGTCTTTGGTCTTAATTCTATAATCTATGCTGCCGGTATAATTTTGCGGTGTAATCTGATTGAAAATTGCTTTTATTACCTGGTCATAATCTTCTTTTAAAACAAGATTATCGAATGAATTTCCAATATATTTTCTAAATTCTTCCGAAGTCTGGCATCCATACATACGAACAAGCTCAGAATTAAACGAAATGATTTGCAAATCTCCACCCGCATGACAAGAAAAGAATCCGCCCGGAAGACTTTCTGCAACTTCATTTGCGGCAAGAAGCATTGTTTCGTTAATATGAAGGTCTTTTTCTTTATTTTCAGAAAAATCGTTATAAGCAAAATTATCGCTCTTATTGCTAACAACTGTTGTTTTTTTAAGATAATCCTCGTATCTTTGAATAGAAAGCGGCTTAGAAAAATAAAATCCTTGAATAAAATCACAGCCAAGACTTTTTAAAGTTTTGTACTGTTCATTAGATTCCGCCCCTTCCGCAACCGTAAGCAGGCCCATCCTGTGAGCCATTTTGATTATATTTTCTATTACAATTTCGTTTGATTTAATATTTTTTACAAAACTAATGTCCAGTTTTAAAATATCAAGCGGGAAGCTCGAAAGCATACCCAAAGATGAATAACCTGAACCAAAATCATCCATCTCAATTAAAAAGCCCATTTCCTGAATGCGTTTTACCTGCGAAATAATGATGTCAATTTTTTCGGAATAAAGCGATTCAGTTAATTCCATGTGCAAAAGATTATGGTCTATACCATATTTATCTATTATACTAACTTGCTTTTCTAAACAACCGGGTTCCAAAAAATCATGACGCGAAACATTTACCGAAATTGGAACCAAAGGGAAACCGTTATCTTGCCAGCGTTTTATATCTTTACAAACCTGTTCCAGAATGAATAAATCAAGCTTAGAAATAAATCCGTTGCGTTCAAAAAGAGGAATAAACTGACTAGGCTGCAAAAATCCATATTCGGGATGTTCCCAACGAACTAAAGCTTCGGCACCGGCAATTGTTCCATTTACTGCATCATGTTTTGGTTGGTAAAAAACCTTAAATTCACCATTTGAAAGTCCGCGTTCCATTGTTTCTACGATTCGCTGTTCATCCAAAAGATGCTGCAAAAGTGTACTTTCAAAAAAAGCAATGTCTTTGCCGTAAATGCCTTTTATATCACGAATTGCAAGAAAAGCACGGTCGCAGCACAAAACTGTAGAAATTTCCGGGTCAATTGGAGCATAAATTCCCACCTTTACAATTTGATGAGGAATTGGCGCGGTTTCCAAAAGATAATCTTTTGTTTTTGTAAGTTTTTCTATATCAATACAGTTGTCATCGTATTCAAAAAACAAAATGAACTGGTCGCCGCCAAAACGTCCGCTAATTCCATAAGGAACATTTTCCATTAAACCATGTGCGGTATAGGCAAGAAATTCATTACATTTTTTTTCGCCATAAAGTGCATTTGTAGATTTAAAATTATCAAAATCAAAAACAATTATACAATATTTGTTATTCGGATCGTTTTTACGAATCTGATCTGCCTTATACAAAAAAGCCTGACGTGTATAAAGTCCGGTAAGTTCATCCTTTTCAAGTTCGTTGATTGTCTGCCCTACTTCCGAAAGTTTTACCGTATTATTTATTCTGTCCAGAACGCGGTTTTTGTTGTACGGTTTTTTAAGAAAGTAAATTACATCCAAATCAAGAAGTTTATCTTCCAATTCAGCATCGTTACAATTTGAACTAACAATTACAGGCAAATTTTCTAGCGAAGGAATTTGACGGATTTTTGTAAGACAGCTAAGCGCAATATCAAGACCAATAATAACCGTAGAAAATTCAATTCCCGGTGATTGCAGCAAAGTAAGAGCTTCTGATTCATTAAAAGTACAAACAAAATGATAATTTTCAGCAATAATATCAGAAATTTCTTTGGCTTCTTCCTGATTGCTTTCTATTAAGAGAATTTTGTGTTTATTAAAGCTGTTTACATCTTTTCTCATTATTTAGGGTAACTGCGTTCAATTATAACACAGAAAAAATAAAAAATATTATTTTTTTAATAAATTTTATAAACAATCGGCGTTTCTTCAAAAGATTTTAGGATAAATTTAAATAATATAAAAAATGTGTGCTATAATAATAAACACTTTGATTTAAAATCAAATTATAGGAGCAAAAAATGAATAAATACGAAGGAACACAGACAGAAAAAAATCTTAGGGCTGCATTTGCAGGTGAATCTCAGGCTCGCAACAAATATACATATTTTTCGGCAGTTGCACAAAAAGAAGGCTTGGATAAAATAGCCGAAATTTTCAAAAAAACAGCCAGCAACGAAGAGCAGCACGCAAAAATGTGGCTTACCGAACTTGGTGAAATAAACGGAACTCAGGAAAATTTAAAAGCAGCCGCTGACGGTGAGAATTTTGAATGGACCGACATGTACGTTGGATTCGCTAAAACCGCCGAAGAAGAAGGGTTCAAAGAGCTTGCCGCTAAATTCCGTGCAGTTGGTGCCATCGAAAAACGCCACGAAGAACGTTACCGCTCACTTTTAAAAGACGAAGATTCAAAAGCTGAACTTAAAAAGAGCACAGTAAAAATCTGGGAATGCTTAAAATGCGGACACATTGTTGTTGGCGACAAAGCCCCAGAATACTGTCCAACTTGCGGCGAATACAACCAGTATTTTGAAGTTCGCGAAGACAATTACGATTTAATTCTTACCTGGGGAAGATAGTTTTTTTATATGGGGAAGGAGGGGGAAAGACTTCCCCCTGGGGGTCAAGCTTTGCTTTCACCCACACCCCCTTCTCCTAAGGGCGCTGCCCCTAAAACCTCGGTTTGCACTACTACTTTAATACCATCCTAATCCAAATTCTAAAACAGCTTCTGGCGTTTCAAATATTGGACCACCTCGTTCTGCACTTAAATAATTATCTTGCATCCAACCAGTTTTACCTTTATAGGTAACCTTTACCCATCTAGAATGGCCAATCGTTTCATCATATTCTTCGGTAATTGCTTGAATATTAAGATTAATTTGTCCGTTTCCATTTGAAAAACTGCTTGGAATAGAGCCTATAATTTCTGCATCTGTCTTTCCCGGTTTATCCCATAATTCAACTTCATCTTTATCTGCCCATACAGTAACGCGTCCATCAATTTTTCTTGAAGTCCATTTTTTATCACCAGAATCAAAAACTTCCAGAATTTTCCAGGTTCCAGCTGCATAAGGGTCATAATCAAATTGAATAAAACCCGTAATATCTTTAAAAGTAACTTTTAACCAAATATCACCAGAATCCCAGATTTCTTTAATTTGAATTTCGTTGTTATTTTGTAAAGTGTATAAAACTTTTGAATTTTCAGCATAAGCGTAAATAATTCTTTCTTTTTCGTCTGCAAGATCCCCAATTTTTATTTTTTGTTCATGCTTTCGTATAATAAAATATTCATCATCATCTCTATAAATTATTGTTCCATTTCCATTAGCATAATTTGGTTCGGATTCAGCAAAAAGTAAAAACGAAGACAAAATAAAAAGGAAAGAAAAAAAATATTTTTTTAGGTGTCGAATCCCGGTGGAAAAATGAGAAATTATAAGCATATTTTTATTATACCATGAATTGTTAATTTCCACCCAAATATATTTTACTATACCAAGGTGGATTTTTTTTAATGTTTTTTATGAGACTATGTATAATTTTGTTTTCTAAGTCTAATTTTTTTGGACTTCTTTAGCTTTTCTTACAAGTTCAGCAAAATTTGCACGGCGATTATATGGGTCAAAGCTAAATCCATTACCAATAAGATCTATAACCATACTTAAAGTTGCTGTTCCTTTGTATTCTGATTCTCTAAGAACCATTCCGTAAGCGGCAACTGCCTGTGCAAAGCGCATATTTTCTGAACAAGTTTCTGCAAAAACGGCCGGGCTTGAAGTAAGAAGTTTGCTTTCATCTTTTAAATTTTCTTTGTAGCGGAAGTCAAAATTGAAAACCTGAGCTCCAAATGCTT
The DNA here is from genome assembly GCA_024680155.1 of Treponema sp. Classification (GTDB taxonomy): domain Bacteria; phylum Spirochaetota; class Spirochaetia; order Treponematales; family Treponemataceae; genus Treponema_D. Next base: position 6,344 of record JAILCM010000059.1, on the reverse strand, counting down.
TAGTTTCCTGATTATATTTTCCAGCTTCTGTTGGAACAATTTCGTATAAAGCGGTAATTGTCTGGCCAGCACCAATTTCTGCTGCATCAACTTCATCATTTTCAAAATCTTCTTTGCTTAGTACGCGGTTTTCGTAACCAATTAAACGGTAAGAATCAACTAAATCTTTATTAAAAGTAACCTGTGCCTTACAATCATTTGCAACAGAAACAAAGCGGGAAGTTTCATCTATAAAAACTTTTTGCATTTCTTCTTCAGAATCCACGTAAACATAAGTGCCGTTGCCTTTATTCGAGATTTTTTCCATCATTGCGTCGTTCCAGTTGCCATAACCAAAGCCGCAAACTGTAAGATAAACGCTTTTTTCCTGTTTTGCATAATTTTGAACCAGTTCCAGCAAATCTTCGGTTTTTGTAATACCAACATTAAAATCTCCGTCGGTTCCCATAATAATTCTGTTGTTTCCGCCTTCAATAAAATGCTGGAGGGCTTCGTTATACGCCATTTCAATTGCCGAAGCACCGTTTGTACAACCGCTTGCAACAAGTTTATTTATTTTGCTTACAATTAAATCTTTATTTTTAACAAGCGTAGATTCAAGTAAAAGTTCCTCTTTTCCAGAATAAGTTACAATCGAAATTCTGTCCTTCGGATTCATGCTATCAACCATTTTGATAAGACATTTTTTAAGAAGACCGAGTCTGTCAGATCCATCCATAGAACCAGAAACATCAATAAGGAAAACGTAATTATTTAACGGAAGTTTTTCTTTTGCGATGGATTTTCCTTTAATTCCAAGTCGTACAAGATAATGCTCGTTATTCCAAGGGCAAGCGGAAATTTCGCTGTTAAGAGCCACGGTTGCTCCATCAGTTGGATCTGCGTAATCAAAAGTAAAATAATTAAGGTATTCTTCTATGCGGACAGAATTTTTATTTGGAAGTGCATCATTTTTTAGTATTCTTCGCATATAAGAATAAGCAGCACTATCTGCATCCAGAGAAAAAGTTGAAATATTTTCTTCGGCGGTTTTTACAAAAGGATTGTCGATAATTTCGTCAAATTTGTCGCCGCTTTCGTCAGATTCTTCTGGATTAATATAATCATATTTTGGTGTTCCAGTTTCATAATCTGCACCACTAGCATAATAGCCGTTACCGTTTAAGGCTGCACAACTTATTGAACCGAGTGCAAACAAAATAGCTGATGTAAAAATACAAAGGCTAAATGTACGGCTACGGCTACCAAAATAATTTCTAATAATTAGATTTTTTATCATAATAATTCTCCTTGAGTGTATTATTGCAGAGAATTATGAGAAATCAAGAGTAATATATAGGTATTTTGGTATAAAAGTGGCAAATATTACCAAGGTAATATCATTTTGTTATAAAAATTGTTGGATATTTGTTGGATTTTTACCTTTTTATTTCAAATCCGCCGTAAGTTGCTATAAATCCTATTCGGTCGCTGACATCCAGAATTTTAAAAATTATGCGCATACGGTTTTTAACGGTTCCTTCTGTAACGTTGTATTGGTTTGCTATTGTGGAATATTTGGTTTCTTTTAGAATAAGTTCAATCCATTCTTTGTCGCGGTCAGTCAAATCAGGAAATAAAGATAAATCAAGAATTTTTTCAATTGGCGATTTTCCCTGGTTACGAAGATATAAATAATAGAAAAGAATTATCAAAGCGATTATAAATGAATATTCTGCAACGTAAAAAAGTGATTTTACAAAGTCGGCGATTCCAAAGCGAAGTTCGGTTGAAAAGATTATAAAGAACAAAATAACAGCGCAAACGGTTTTAAAAAGACGCTTTTTTCTAAAAAATCCACGCGAAAATAAAATGGCGCAGGTCAAAACATACATCATCATGCCCATAACATTCTGGTGCAAATTAAAATAAGAATTGAAGCTATGATAGAAATACAGCGGTAAACCAGTGCCATATTTTTAGAAAAAAGTGAAATGAAACGCATATTTTTATTATAACATGAATTATTAACTTTTTTATAACCTAAATCAAATCTAAAACCTAAAATATACAAATTAATTTAACACTTCCCTTTATGATAAAAATACGCTAAGTTTGTGCGAAGTTAGTTGGATATACGTTGTATTTCCTATTTATATCTTTTTGTCAAATTGAGGGTGCAAGAATGATAGCAAATCTTTTTTCAAACTCAATTTCAAAATCGTTTAATTGCTATAAAGTTACTGGAATTTTTACTTTGCGGCCTTATATCGCAACTAAAAAACTGGATCAAGATATTTCGGAAGAAAATATTTTTGAAACCCTGCTGGATATGTTATCTGAATTTAATTTTGTAAAAGACAGAAAAATTCTTTCAGAAAATATTCAGAATAATCACAAGAGTTTTTCGCCAAAAATTGCGGATAACCTTTTTATGTTCCATTCAAAGAGTACTGGTGTAAAGGATTTTTGTGCAGCACTTTTACAACTTCCAGATGGAAATTTGTATGGTATGTATGCCTGGCCAGAGAATACTCACAAGAACTTAAACAAAATCTCCAAATTATACGAACACTTGGAATATTTTCAGCAGAAAGGTTGACGGGCAAACTCATTATAAAGTCCATACAAAAAAAATCGCTACCAGTCAAAGAACAGATTTTAAAACCGCCCGAATATTCGGGCTACATGGCTTGAGTGCCTTGAAACTATTGCAGTTTGCCGCAAAAGCGGCAGCACTCAAGAATGTTTTTGAAATCTGTTCTTTTCCTTCCCGCGATTTTTTGGGCAAACACATTATATAATGCGTTTGCCCTGAACTATAGCTGCAAAATGTAGAAAATGTAGAATTTCTGCCAAAAATCAAAATTTTGTGATAGAATAAATTCTATGACAAAATATGACGTTATCGTAATTGGAGCGGGCAACGGTGGTCTTGCTGCCGCTGCTTTGGCTTGTTTAAAAGGATATAAAACCCTTCTTTTTGAAAAACACAATCTTCCGGGAGGCTCGGCTTCTAGTTTCAGGCGTGGTCGTTTTGAATTTGAACCTTCGTGCCACGAAATTGCAGAAGTTGGTTCACCAGAAAGACCAGGCCCAACCCGTCAGCTTTTTAAAGATTTAGGTTCCGATGCAAACTTTGTTTACGAAGATTCTCTTTACCGTGTAATTTGTACTGACCCAAAAGAACCTTTTGATGTAAAATTTCCAGCAGGATTGGAAAATCTCTATGATAAAATTGAAGAAATTTCTCCGGGAAGCCGTCAGTCTGTAGTTCATTTTTTTGAATATCAGAAAAAAGCTATGGATATGGCAGAAAAACTGAACAATAAACAAATAAACCTAAAAGATTTGCCTGAAATCATGAATATGCTGCGTTTTGTTTCGCGCCCGGCAGATAAAATCATGACCATGTTCGGAATTCCAAAAAAAGTTCAGCACATGCTTTCGGCTTACTGGACTTACGTTGGAGAACCGACATCCACTTTAAATGCCTTTATGCTTGCAATGATGGATTACGTTTATGCCGACCACGGTGCAGGGCTTCCATCCATGTTTTCGCACGAACTTTCACTTTCTTTTGATAAAACAATCCGCGAAAACGGCGGTCAAATTTTTTATAATTCACCGGTTCGCAAAATTCTTGTAAAAAAACGCAAGGCTTACGGTGTAATCGCAAATGGTCAAAAATATTATGCAGATTATATTATTTGCAATGCTTTCCCTAATGATGTTTTTGGCCGCATGATTAGTAAGCGCGAAGTTCCACTTATTGAAGTAAAACGTGCTAACTCGCGTGAACTGGCACTTTCTTTTGTAAATGTTTATCTTGGTTTGAATAAATCGCCGCAGGAACTTGGAGTTAGTGATTATACAACCTTCCTTTTGCAAAAAGCTGATTCGACGGCTCAATATAAAGATTGTTTTGGTCTTGGCGGAAAGGGCTGGGTAATTGTAAATAATTTAAATGTTGCAATTCCAGATTGTTCACCGGAAGGAACAAGCCACATGAGTTTAACTTGTGCAGTTTATGGAGATGCGTGGTCAAAAGTTGAACCAAAAGATTATAAGAAGACAAAGCTTAAAATTGCGGAAGAGATGATTGAATATTACCAGAAAGCAACCGGCATTATTATTCGTCCTTACATCGAAGAAATTGAAGTTGCAACTCCGGTAACATTCAGCCGCTACCTTGGAACTCCAAACGGAACTCCATACGGCTACCAGACCCGCGATTGGGATGGAATCTTCCTTAGAACAATGAATCTTTTAAAAGAACGCACAATCAAAAATTTCAGATTCTGCGGCGCTCATACAGAAAATTCGCTGGGATACAATCAGACTTACAAATCAGGAAAAATTGCCGTTGAAGAACTGGAGAAAAAACGTAAATGAAAAAGCCAAAGAATTATATAAAATCACTTAATCCGCTGAAATTTGTTTCTGTGATGAGGGAACGCGTAAAACGTTTTAAAAAAGGCGCAATAACTCCGCTTCCAAGACGTTACCCTGTAAATGAACTTGCTCGAAAACTTCATCCAAAAAAGCAGTACGTAAAAATTGCTGCAATTACAGAACGCGCTCCGGATTGCAAAACTTTTACATTTGTTGCCGACAAAGAACGCGGAACTCAGGAACTTGCCTATTTTGCTTCTGGCCGATACGTTACCGTTTTTTTGAATATTGAAGGCTTGCGGATTACAAGGGCTTATTCGCTTTGTTCTTCTCCAAAAGAAAGTCTGACAACTGGTGACAGGGATGGATTTTACCAGATTACAGTAAAAGCTGTTGGCGGTGGACTTGTTTCTAATTATATTCTGGAAAACTGGGAAGTTGGTACAAAGGTTGAACTTTCGGCCCCTGAAGGACAATTTGATTATGTTTATTTGAGGGACGCGCCAACTGTTGTATGCCTTGCCGGCGGAAGTGGAATTACTCCATTTTTGAGTATGGCAAAATCAATTTGTGGTGGTGATGAAGATTTTAACATGATTCTTTTGTACGGCAGCCGCAATAAAGATTCCATTCTTTTTAAGCAGGAATTTGATGAATTACAGAAGAAAAATCATAGAATCCGCGTTGTTCATGTGTTGAGTGATGAGAAGGTGGAGGAGTCATCCAAAGTGGACGCGCATACAGGGGGCGATGTTGATGCATCCAAAGGGGACGCGAGTACAGGAGCCAACATTGATGCATCCAAAATGGACGTGCATACAGGGGCTGGCGTTGAAACTGGGGCCGGCGCAGTGCCATCCTCAGAAAATGCAGCCTCATTTGGGGCGGCCGGCTTAGAATCAACTGCCGGCTTTGGTGAAAACGTTGCCCGCTTTGAATATGGATTTATCACAGCTGATTTAATCAAAAAATATGCACCAAGTTCCGATTTTTCAGTATTTTTGTGCGGACCACAGGCAATGTACAATTTTTTGGATAAAGAACTGCAAAAGCTCAATCTTCCAAAAAAATACATCCGTCACGAAATGTTTGGCGAAATTCACAGCGCAAAAACTCAGGAAGGTTACCCTGGATTTGAAGGAAATGCGGGCGAAAATCCTGCCGGAGCAAATACAACCGTCGCCGCAGAACCAAATCCATCTACCAAAAACGAAAATCAGTCTTCCCAGGTTGCAATCACAATCACAATTTGCGATGAAACAAAAACTGTTTACGGTAACCCAGACGATACAATTTTGCAAATTCTTGAAAAAAATGGAATTGCTGTTCCAAGCCGTTGTCGCAGTGGTGAATGTGGATGGTGCCATTCCTACTTAAAAAGCGGCAAAGTTTTTGTCCCAAAAAAAATGGACTACCGCCGCAAAGCCGATTTAAAGTATGGATTTATTCATCCTTGCTGTACGTTTGCGCTTTCAGATTTGGAAATTGATGTTCCGCCGCAGATATAAAAAGCATATTTATAGAAGAAAATAACGCAGAATTTCCTCATTTATAATGAAGTTGACTTGAAAAATAACAATTTTATCTTCTCATTGCCTTGACATTTTTGTTTTAACCCTATATTATACTCCCACACGACGCGGGGTAGAGCAGTTGGCAGCTCGTCGGGCTCATAACCCGGAGGCCGCAGGTTCGAGTCCTGCCCCCGCTATACTGCTAAATCCTTATGTTATAAGGAGTTAGCGCACTACTAAACCCAATAAAGTAGGGCTTAGCGTGAGAAAAATCACTAGGTTTTACGTAACGATTTTACGTAAAAAGACTTTCAAGTCTGATAAGGTGGTGCTCATGGCTAAGCCCTATTTAATTTATAAGACATCTAATGGTGTCTATTATGCAGAATTACTTCTGCCAGATGGAACTCATGCAAACAAGAAAAGCACAGGCAGTCGCAACCGTGCCGAAGCTGA
>JAILCM010000045.1 GCA_024680155.1 Treponema sp. | reverse complement strand
GGTTTTTATGGTTGGGATGACCTTCCTCTTTTGGATTATACAGTTTCTTTTGGAGCTCCCGCCGACCCTTCAAATCCTGCAACAGCCCTTCCAAACGGCATAAACGTGAGCGGAACTTACGAACGCCTTGCAATGATTGGTGCAGATGCGGCCCTTCCTATTGGAGCAACCGTTCTTCGTCTGGAAAGTGCCTTTTTCCCTCAGCGCCACTTTCAAAAATCAGCAGAAAATATTATAGAAGAAAAACTTACTGCCACCGCAACAGCACAGGCAACCGGTAAAAATCCTGCTGGTGTAGAAACTTCCCTTCAGCGTAACCAGCTTTCTGCCCTCGCCGGTATAGACTGGATGCCAAGCGGTTGGACACTCACAGCACAATATTATTGCGACGCAATTTTTGGAGATATGGATACGCTTGACCGAAAAAATGCCTTTGAACACGGAGCAACACTTAGCGTTTCAAAATCACTTGTAAACGAAACTCTGGAACTTTCTTTTGCTGGAGTTCTTGGTCTCAACGATTTTGACAGCATGCTTTCTCCATCGGTAAAATACAGTCTTTCTGACCAGATAAGTCTAGGGGTAAATGCTTTTATCTTTATTCCAGGCCCAGAACTCAACGGAGAAAAACACGACGGAAAGTATGGAGCTTACAAAGATTTGAGCAGTATCTGTATAAATTCAAAATTCAGCTTTTAATAAAAAAGTGCATTATCGCAAAGTCTGATAGAATTTAAAATGTCGCTCTTATTGACTAGTTAGCGTCTACTAACTATAATACAGTTTAGTTAGCAGACGCTAACTTTTTATAGGAGAATATGAAATGCCTTTAACAATGGCGAATCAGGAAGAAACTTTCTTAATAAAAAAAATCAGTGGAAAAGAAGAAGTTCGCAGATTCTTAGAAAATCTCGGATTTGTAGCTGGTGCAGAAGTTTCAGTTATTTCAAAAATCTGTGGAAATATAATCGTTCAAGTAAAAGACAGTCGTGTTGCCATCAGCAAAGAAATGGCCCAGAAAATTATTGTGTGATTTATTAAAGGAGTTAAATAAATATGACATTAAGAGAAACAAAAACAGGTCAAACCGTTACAGTTGTAAAACTTAATGGTGAAGGTGCGGTAAAACGCCGCATTATGGACATGGGAATCACTAAAGGAGTAGAAATCTACGTAAGAAAAGTAGCTCCACTCGGAGACCCTGTAGAAATTACAGTTCGCGGTTATGAACTTTCTGTCCGCAAGGCCGATGCAGAAATGGTGGAGGTACAATAAATGATTAAAATAGCACTTGCTGGAAATCCTAACGCAGGAAAGACAACTCTTTTTAATGCGCTTACAGGTTCAAATCAGTTTGTAGGTAACTGGCCTGGAGTTACAGTAGAAAAAAAGGAAGGAAAACTTAAAGGTCACAATGGCGATGTAGTTATTATGGACTTGCCTGGTATTTATTCACTTTCTCCATATACTTTGGAAGAAGTTGTTTCTCGTGATTATCTTGTAAAAGAACGCCCTGATGCAATTTTAAATATTGTTGATGGAACAAACCTTGAACGAAACCTTTATCTTACAACTCAGCTTGCAGAACTTGGTATTCCAATGGTAGTTGCAGTAAATATGATGGATGTTGTTAAAAAGAACGGTGACAAAATCCATATTGAAGCAATGAAAGAAGCACTTGGCTGCCCAGTTGTAGAAATTTCAGCTCTTAAAGGAAGCGGTTGTCTTGAAGCGGCAGAAATAGCAGTAAACAAAGCAAACGAAAAAAAGCCGATGTTGTACAAGCACCGTTTTGAAGGTTGTGTTGAACACGCTCTTGCTCATATTGAAGAAGCTATTGTTCACGATTTGCCGGAAGAACAGCACAGATGGTATTCGGTAAAGCTTTTTGAACGCGATGAAAAGGTAATTTCAGCTCTTAATGTTAGTCAGGACAAACTTTCACATATAGAATCAGACATCAAATCTTGCGAAGCAGAACTTGACGATGATTCTGAATCAATTATTACGGCAGAGAGATATAAATATATTGAATCAATTATTAAAAAATGTGTTACAAAGAAAAATCGTACAAAGCTTACAACTTCCGATAAGATTGACCGCGTAGTTACAAACCGCTGGCTTGCACTTCCAATTTTTGCAATTGTAATGTGGCTTGTTTACTATGTTTCTATGGTTACAGTTGGTGCTGCCGCTACAGACTGGGCTAACGACGGTCTTTTTGGTGATGGATATCACTTATTTGGAATTGGAACTGGTGCTTACGAAGAAGCTGCAGAAGAATACGGAGACACAGCCGCAATTCTTGAAGCTTTTGAAAATGGTGAAACAACTTATGTAGTAGTTGATGACGAAACAATGGAAGTTTCTGATCCAATCGAAATTACAGAAGATGCAGTTGCAGAAGCTAATGCAATGGTAGAAAAATATGGCGAAGAAGGTCCAGATCCAGCTGATTATGGTGTTTGGGTTCCGGGAATTCCTGCTCTTATTGAAACTGGACTTGATGCAATTGGTTGTGCAGACTGGCTTAAAGGTTTGATTCTTGACGGTATTGTTGCCGGAGTTGGTGCAGTACTTGGATTTGTTCCTCAGATGCTTGTTTTGTTCATCTTCCTTGCATTCCTTGAAGCCTGTGGGTACATGGCACGAATTGCCTTTATTCTTGACCGAATTTTCCGCCGCTTTGGACTTTCTGGAAAATCATTTATCCCGGTTTTAATTGGTACTGGTTGTGGTATTCCTGGTATTATGGCATGCCGTACAATCGAAAATGAACGCGACCGCCGCATGACAATCATGACTACAACTTTCATTCCTTGTGGTGCTAAGGTTCCATTCATCGCTTTGGTTGCTGGTGCAATTTTTGGTGGTTCTGCATGGGTTGCAACATCAGCTTACTTTATTGGTATTGCTGCAATCATCTGTTCTGGAATTATTCTTAAAAAGACAAAGCCATTTATGGGCGAAGTAGCTCCATTCGTAATGGAACTTCCAGCTTACCACTGGCCAACCTTTGGAAATGTAATGCGCTCAATGTGGGAACGTGGATGGTCATTCATCAAAAAAGCAGGAACAATCATTTTGCTTTCTACAATCGTAATCTGGTTCCTTTCTTTCTTTGGATGGGCAGACGGAAGCTTTGGAATGCTCGAAGAAGATCAGCTTGATTCAAGTATTCTTGCAAAAATTGGTACATTCATAGCTTGGATTTTTGCTCCACTTGGATGGGGTAACTGGCAGGCTGCTGTTGCTTCTATTACAGGACTTGTTGCAAAGGAAAATATTGTTGGTACAATGGGTATTCTTTATGGCGGTGAATCAACCTGGGCAAATCTTGCCGCTGCATTCACTCATCCAGCAGGACTTTCATTCTTGATTTTCAACCTTCTTTGTGCTCCATGTTTTGCTGCAATTGGTGCAATCAAACGCGAAATGAACAGCCGCAAATGGACATGGGCCGCAATCGGTTGGGAATGTGGATTTGCTTATGCTGTAGCATTCGTTGTATACCAGCTTGGAAGCATGTTCACAGGAAGCGGAAACATTGTAGGTTTCATTCTTGCAATTGCTGTAATTGGTTTATTTGGATGGGCTTTATTCAGAAGACCAAAAAGTGTAAAATATGCCTAACATCGAAGAACCGTTAAAAAACGAACCGATAGGTTCGTTTTAGGTTCATCGAAAGAATGGCACAGAGGCAAGCTGTGCTTGCCGACAAGGAGGATTTTTTTATGGGAACAATTTTTGTATCAGCAATTCTTATTTTAATTGTTGCAGCCATCATCGTATATATGGTAAAAGCTAAGCGTTCTGGAAAACATCCTTCTTGCGGCGGAAATTGCGGTTCTTGTAAGGCCTGTCATCACGCAAATAATCATAATGTGCTCAAATCCGTTAAAACGACATAAAATCTATTATTCTCTTTCTTTTTTTTAATGTTACTATTGACAGAAACAATAAGCTGTGTTACTATAAATAGTAACAGGAGAATTCATTATGGAAAAAAGAGAAATCAAAAAAACAGCTAAAAAAGGAATCAGTCTTCAGGATTTGCTTCTTACTGCCGTGCTTCTTGCCGCTGGTGCAGTTCTTAAATTTTTTGTTGGTTCAGTAATCAATATTGCCGGAATGAAGCCAAACTTTATTATTGCTATGTATTGTATGGCAATTGTTCTTATTCAGCCAAAAATTTATTACAGTTTGATTATTGGTATTCTTGCCGGTGCAATCTGCCAGTTCTTTCCGGGAACTCCTTTCTTGAATTTTGCATCTGAATTTGCCGGTGCTCTTTGTATGGGTCTTCTTATTATGATTCCGATTAAATCAAAAGGATTAAAAATTGGTCTTTCTGCAGTTTTCACTTTTGTAAGTACAGTAATTTCTGGCGGACTTTATACAGTTTTGCTTTTCGTATTTATTAAATCTGATCCATCTGCAATTTATTCTTATGTTCCAATCGTTCTTAGTACTGCAACAATCAACGCAATTATTGTTGGAGCTTTGTACTTCCCGCTTATGAAAGTTCTTAAAAAGGAAATTATTCCAACAGAAACAGCAGAAGAAAAAACAGAATAAATTGAATCAGCTGATAAGGCAGATTTTCAATTGCAACAGGATTACATAATGATTGACATACAGGAACTTACTTTTAAATATGCAAACAGCAAGTCAAATGCTCTGGAAAATATCACTCTGAATATTCAAAAAGGCGACTTTGTTGGAATTATCGGTGAATCTGGAGCAGGAAAAACAACGCTCTGTAACTGCATAAACGGACTTATTCCACATCACTATAATGGTGATTTTTATGGAAGCGTCAAAATTGCAGGTGAAGATACGTTTGATACAAATACCAGCAAGCTTGCATTAAAAGTTGGTTCTGTATTTCAGGATATTGAAAGTCAATTAGTAAGTTTTTATGTTGAAGATGAAATTATGTTCGGTTTGGAAAATTTTGGTGTTCCAGCTGATCAGATTGAAGAACGAATTGTTGCGGCGTTAGAAGCGCTTGAAATTACCGAATTACGTCACAGGGAAGTTTCTTCTTTAAGTGGCGGCCAAAAACAAAAAGTAGTGATTGCGTCTATTCTGGCTCTTGAACCAGAAATCTTAGTTTTGGATGAACCTACTGGTGAACTTGACCCTGCTTCTTCCGTTCAAATTTTTAAATTGCTGAAAAAGCTTAATGAAGAAAAAGGGATTACAGTTGTTGTTGCCGAACAAAAAATTATGCTTTTGTGTGAATATGTAAAAAAGCTGATTGTTCTTGAAAAAGGAACCTGCGTTCATTATGGCGAAATCCGCAGTACACTTACTCACCAGCGCGAAATGGAAGAAGCCGGAATCAACTGTCCGCGAGTTTTAACTTTAACCGGCAAAATGATGGAAGAAAATCTTGTTCCATCTGATTTTAAACCGGAAGACAGAATTTGTTTGAATGCACAGGAAGCAGCTGAATTTATTAAAAAGAGCGTGCCAGCGGTGCAAAACGGTTTGGTATCGCAAACAAATGACGTTCTTTCTACCACATCATCGCAAGAAACTGGAAGCGACCAAGCAATCCAGCCAAAAAACGAGTTGGATGAAAATTACCAGAGCGAGTCCAAAAATGAAACTGTTCTTGAATTTTCTGACGTAACTTTTTGCTACAACGAAACCGCAAACGTACAAAATCTAAACGTAAAAATCCAGAAAGGCGACTTTACCGCAATAATCGGGTCAAATGGTGCCGGAAAATCAACTTTTTCTAAATTGTGCAACGGTCTTTTAAAACCTTCAAGCGGTGACGTATCTGTTTGCGAAAAAAACACAAAAAAAGAAAAAGTCAGCGACCTTGCAAAAACAATCGGATTTTTGTTCCAGAATCCCGATCATCAGATTTGCTGTCAAACTGTAAAAGAAGAAATCGCTTTTAGCCTTAAAAATAATAAAATCCCGCAGGAAGAAATAAATGCGCGGGTAGAAAAAACTCTCAAAGAATTCAATTTTAATGGAGATGTTGAGCCATTCAATATGAGTCGTGGTCAACGTCAAAGATTGTGTCTTGCTTGTTTGATTGCACTTAATCCAGAGATTTTGATTTTGGATGAACCAACGACCGGTCTTGATTATCGCGAGTGTATGGAAGTAATGGAAAAAATCCGCACGCTCAACGAAAATGGAACCACCGTAATTATGGTTTGCCACGATATGGAAGTTGTTCTTGATTTTGCAAAAAATCTGATTGTTATGAACCGCGGACAGATAGTTGCTCAGGGACAGACACGCAAAGTTTTGGGTGATAAATCAATTCTTGATAAAGCCCGCCTGCTTCCACCACAAATTGAACAAACCGCGCTCATTTTGGATGAAAAAGCTGAAATTTTCACCGTAGACGAAATGATTCAAAAACTCAAAGAAATTAAAAATCAGGGCGAAAAATCAAACGAGAGCCAAAATACAACCGCAAATCAGGAGAATGCATAATGAAAGGCTTTTTAGACTACTTACCAGGAACTTCAATTCTTCACAAAATGCATCCACTTATCAAAATTTTTGTTTCAATTCTGATTTGTGCGGCATCTTTTTGTTCATCAAATTACTTTTTTTTACTAGGAATTATCATTTTTAATATAATTTTGGGAATTATTGGAAACGGCAAAAAAGAATCAAACGGACTTTTAAAACGAACGTTTGGAATCCTTAAAGGGCTTTTTAAAATGTCGCTTTTCCTTTTTATACTTCAGATTCTTGTAATTAGAACAGGAAACGTGATTGTACCGGTTGGAAAACTTATTCTTACAATTTTTGGCAAATTTATGCAAAACGAAAGCACAATTGCTAAAGTTGGAGCTTACGGTTTTACAGACAACGCAATCCGCAACGGACTTTTACTTGTTTTACGTTTAACCGGAGCTACACTTCCTCTTTCAATTATGATTTCTGTAACAAACTTGAACGATTTATCAAACACAATGGTCAAAACTCTGCACATTCCTTACAAATATGCGTTTACTTTTACAAGTGCCATCCGCTTTATCCCGGTTTTTTCATCCGAAATGAACGGAATTATAGAAAGCCAGAAAGCTCGTGGCGTAGATTTTGAAATCAAAAATCCGTTCAAAAAATTTGGAATGATTTTGCCGTTGTGTCTGCCACTTTTAATTTCTTCTGTTCGTAAAATTGAATCAACTGCAACTGCTGCCGAACTTCGTGGATTTTATCTTCGTAACAGCAAAAGTTGCACAAAAACTTACAAAATCTACGCAGCCGACATAATTTTTGTAGTAATCAGTGGAGCAATTCTTGCCGGCGGAATAATCATTTAAAGACTATTCGACTATTCACTCAGCACCAGATGATTTACTGTAAGCGGTTCAAGAATTAAACTAATCTGACCTTTCTTTGTTTTGATTTTTGAATCGCTTTTGTAAATGTCTGGACCGCCATTATCCAAAACATACAGTTCTGCAGACGAAGCATTATAAGAATCAAGATTAATTGTTACCTTTGTTGCCGTATGAATTGCCTTGTTTGTAAGAATTATATGAAGCTTTCCATCGGTGGTATTTTCTGCCACAAAAGATGAAACTGTATAATCATCACTGGAATTAGAAGAAACAAGATTTTCTCCAAAATAACCGCCATTATTATCATAATTAGTGAACATATTAATTGCCGCAAACTGATAATCTGCCTTATCAAAAGCCCAGATTGAAGCAAAATAAATCTCACTTTCTGCAAGAAGGCCTAAAAAATCAGCCTGAGCAATTGCTCCCGAAATATGCTGACCGCCGCCAAAATCATATTCAGTAAAAGCAATTTTTGTTCCAGGGTAAAACTTGTCTATAGAAGCCTGCAGCTTTGGAATAAGAGGAAAGAACTTTGCCCCAGTATCCTGAATCCAGCTTTTTTCTTTGTATGAAGGGTCGTAAAGAGAACGCACAGAATTGATTCTTGCTTTAATACATTCATCGTTATCAAAATGGTCGCACTTTCTTTTTCCGCAGCCGCCTTTTGCTTCGGTGTAATAATGTAAATCAAGAACGTCCAAAAGTCTTTTATTGTATTTGTCTTCTGCTTCCTTCATTTTTTCAAGATAATAATCAATAAACCACTGGTACTTATAAAGAGAATTTACTTCTATAAGCTTCCAGTTCGCACCAAGTTCACAATAAGATGAATATCCAAAGAGACTTGGTCCAAAAACATCGGCATTCGGGTCAAAATCTTTTACTGTTAAAGCCAAATCAATTGATTTTTCAATCAGTTCTTCGGTACGCAAAGCTTGGCGCTGAATTAAAGGATGAGTGTGCTGCCACAAAGCAGGTTCGTTATCCAAAGCATAAGCTTTAAAACCTGTGGACGAATCACTTTTTCCGATAATGTCGTTCAAATAATTAAGATACTCGTCTGTATAAACCACCTTATCGCTTTTGTCCGGCTTTAATAAAAAAGGAGCATTTTTTCTGTTAACAACCTTGCACCAGTCCGGGCCATCAAGTTCATTTTTTGCAGTCATGTTTCCGTTTGAATTTGCAACATAACCTGCCATTTGCAGAGTAAGAAGCGTATAAGGAATATTATACAGACTTGCATCCTGCGAAACTTTTAAGGCCGGTCCTCCAGGAATTGTTCTATATTGAGGTGCTTTACTTACAAGATAATCATCAGAAGAATTGTGCCAGTCGGTACCCGCGTTAGATTTATTTGTTTCCCAGTTATAGGCTGTCATTCGGTTTCCGCCAAGTCTTACAGATTTAGGCTGAACTCTTCTATAATCTGCACCGTCATTCACACCAAAAATATAAGGAGAAATCGGTTTTTTAGCGGCAGAAAAATCTACAGTAACAAGAACTTCATCTTTTACTTCCGCCTGGCTGCCACTTTTGTTTGAAACGCACGAAAATAACAAAAAAGTGCCCCCTATTAAACCAATCACAAAAATCTTTGATTTCATCTTTTATCATGCCCCCTTTATTTAGATAGTCTAACTTCAACAACAGAGCAGGCTGGCAAAATTAGTTTTAGTTTTCCATTTTCCAGTTCTGCCTTGTAATCTTCAATTTTTACCTTATCAGAATTATCAAAATCATTATAGGCGTGAACTTCGTTTTTTAAAATTCTAGCTTTGGCAGCCGTCCCATTAAAATGAATTAAATCTCCACAAATTTCAACATCCTGGTCTAAAGAAGTATTGGCAAGCGTAATAGTTAAAACTCCATCTTTAATTGAAGCAGAACTTGAAAGAAGCGGTGTATCAAGTCCTTCCCGCATATTTTGATTTTCTGAATAACAGTAAAGTGCATCCCCATTCTGATGTTCTTTAAATAAATCAAAAACATGGTAGGTTGGAGTTTTTATAAGCTTTTCATCTTTTGTAAGAATGATTGCCTGCAAAACATTTACCATCTGCGCAAGATTTGCCATTACAAGACGGTCACTGTGAGAATTAAAAATATTAAGATGAATTGCCGCAACAAGAGCATCTCGCATAGTGTTCTGTTGGTACAAAAAGGCAGGATTTGTTTCTTCTTCAACTGCATGCCAGCAGCCCCATTCACCGATAATCAAGCCAATCTTTTTTTCCGGGTCATAACGGTTCATAATTTCACAGTCTCTTGTAATTATCGTGTTTATAAAATTTGCAGAAGAAATTGTTTTGTAATAAACGTCATCATCAAAATCGGTGGCACTTTCCATTTGAGGCCAGACTGGCATTGTGTAATAATGCTGATCAATTCCGTTTACCATGCCAGGATTAAGATTTTTCATCATCACTTCCATCCAATTTAAGTCAAAGGAATTTGGACCACACGCGATTTTGTATAATTGATTTCCCGAATGATTTTTTGTGTAAGTCTGGAATCTTTTGTATTCGTCTGCATAATATTCAGGCCTCATGTTTCCGCCACAGCCCCAGCTTTCGTTTCCAATTCCCAAAAACTTTACTTTCCACGGTTTTTCCTGACCATTTGCACGACGTAAATCTGCCATTGGAGACTGTCCGTCACTTGTCATGTATTCAACCCATTCAGACATTTCCTGCACGGTTCCACTTCCTACATTGCCGTTGATATAAGGTTCGCAGCCGACAAGTTCACAAAAACGCATAAATTCGTGAGTTCCAAAAGAATTATCTTCTATAATGCCGCCCCAGTTAGTATTTGTGATTTTTTTACGATTTTCTAAAGGACCAATTCCATCTTTCCAATGGTATTCATCTGCAAAAGCACCACCCGGCCAGCGCACAGCAGGAACTTTTATCTGTTTAAAAGCGTCTATTATATCTTTTCTGATTCCGTCAATATTCGGGATTTTTGAATCTTTTCCAACAAAAATTCCATCATAAACACAGCGGCCAAGATGTTCCGAAAAATGCGAATAAATTTCTGGATTGATGTGACCAATTTTGTCTTTTGCGTTAATTACAAGAGAAAGTTTTTTCATTTAAAATCTCCTTTTGCACATATTTACGTTGCTTTGCATTAAATTTTATGATTACAATTCTACACCTTGACTTGCATAAAACAATGACACATTATATTAAAGAACTTACAAATCGTACGATTTTTGGCTATTTTTTTTGAGAGTGTGTTGGCGGGGCGCGGGCGGAGGGCGAGAAAAGAAAAATGAATATGAAACTTCATCAGATTGGAATTGATATACGCCACATTGGAAAGTTTTGCATCGAACGCCCCAACGGTTCAGGTGATTTTTTGTTCTTAATCTTCCAGACAAAGGCAATGGTCGTTATAAACAAAAAAGAAATTGAAGTTCACCCAGACTGCTGCATTCTTTATAAAAAAGGTGAAGAACAGCACTATTATTCTACAACCCGCACTTATGTAGATTCATTTTTACATTTTGAAGGCCCGGAAGACCAGATTCAGGCATTTAATATCCCCTTTAATGAGCCCTTTTATCTAAAAAATCCACCCGAAATTATGAATATTTTAAAGTTTATCACCCGCGAACAAATTTCAGATAGTTTTCAAAAAGAAGAGAATCTTAATTTATTAATCCGATTTTTTCTTGCAAAAATAAAGGATAACTACACCAAAACGCCACTTACACAAAAAGAAAATCAAATATCCGGAAAATTAATAGAAATAAGGTCTCAGATGTACAGTAACGCCGCACTTTTTAATTCGGTTTCACAGATGGCGCAAAGTGCAAATGTAAGTCTTTCGCATTTTAAGTTTTTATACACAAAACATTTTGGCATAAGCTGCTATGATGATTTACTGACCGCAAAAGCAATGAACGCCCAACATCATCTTTTGAACACAGATTTATCTATAAAAGAAATTGCTCTTCTTTGCGGTTACCAGAACGACACAAGCTTTATGAGAAGCTTTAAAAAACGAACCGGAAAAACTCCAAGTGAATTTAGAGAAGGTGCCGTTCATATTCATCAAGGGCAATAGGCTTACTGTAATAATAGCCCTGAATAACTTCGCAGCCAAGTTCACGCAAACGGTCAATCTGGGCCTTGCTTTCGGCACCTTCCGCAAGACACACAAAACCAAGTTCCTTTGCAAGCGTAATTATGTGCCTTATAACGATGATGTCTTCCTTTTTTTCAGCTGGAGTTGAAACGTTATCTACAAAGCTTTTGTCTATTTTAAGAGTGTCGAGCGGCATTTGAGTTAAAAGCGAAAGTGAAGAATAGCCCGTTCCAAAATCATCCATGGAAATTTTAAAACCTGCCTTGCGCAATTCATAAAGAATGCTGATCATGTGCTCTGTGTTGTCGTAGCCCGCACTTTCAGTTAATTCAAAATCAATCAGCTCGTGACTAACACCGTAAGAATCAACAATGCTTATAAGGTGAGGAATTAAATCTTTATCATAAAGCCTGTTCCGCGAAAGGTTTACAGAAATCGGGTACAGGGCACGGCCTTCATTTTTCCATTTTGAGAGAGCCTTGCACACCTTATCCAAAACGATGTCGTCAATTTTTCCGATTGAACCGTCTTTTTCAAAAAACGGAACGAATCTTGAAGGCGAAAGAAATTCCTTGTTTTTGTAATTCCAGCGGATTAAGGCTTCGGCACCTTTTATAACTTCCTTGTGAATGTCGAATTTTGGCTGAAGATAAACCACAAATTCATCGTTTTCGATTGCAGTTTCAACGTAAGCCTTTATGTAGTGGCCCCAGGAAACATCATCGTGCATTTTGTCTGTATAAATGATGATTTCTGTCTTATTGTGATTTGTGCCCAACGCCTGAGCCATTTTTCCCGCATCTGCAACTCGGTTCCCAGAAAGAATTGAACGCTGCATTGGAACAACGCCGCATCTGTAATGAACCTTGTAATTTGGATCTTCTTCAAGATACGAAAGTTTTTCAAAAAAATCTTCCAGACGGACAAGGGTTTCTTCTTCGCCCATGTCCTTAATCATCATGGCAAAATTATCATTGTGACAGCGCGCACTTGCATAAACAAAATCGGCATCATTCATGGCTTTTACAACGTTACACAAAACCTTGTTTGCCGCAATGTGACCATAAACTTCATTTATTACGCGGAATTCTTTTATATCAAAATGAGCAAATGCATAATCTTCAATTCCATTATCCATTGGCATTTCAATAAAAGACAGAAGATGACTCCAGTTGTAATGCTTTGTAATCGGGTCAAAGAATGAAGTTTTATAAAGAAGCTTCTTATCAATTTTTTCTATATCACCGTTAATGATGAACTTAGCCCTGTCTTCATCAAGAGTTGCTTCATACAAAATTCTGATTTTTTTGTAGTCCGTAAAAATGCCTACAAGTTCGGGCTCTTTTTTAATAGATAAATCGGTATAATTTCTGTGAGCGTCATCGTCCTTTGCAATATGAACAAAAAGGCTGTCGATAATCTGTTTGGTGATTTTCAAATCATCATCAATTTCTATGGAATAAAAAAAGGTTCCTTCAAGTTCAATTGATTTTAATTCTTTTGGATAGGCAATTCTTTTGTCGTCCGGGCGGAATTCAATTCCAATAACATTATTATTCAAAGATTTAATGCAGAATACACCCGCATAATCATAAGTTCCAAACGCACTTTCGTATTTAGCAATTTCCGGCGGAAGAATTCCCTTGTAAAAATCCTGCAGCTGCTGTTCAGATGCTTCTACATAAAAAAGAACGCGCTTTGGCTTATAAACCTGATTCAGTTTATTGATGAACATTTTTTTGTAAGTCTGTTCATCAATTGTTTGTAATTCCATTAAATCTCCTTTTTTAAATTCGCTTTTAAGACTTACACGTAATCTACAGCCTTGCAGTTCAATTCATAAAAATCGGGTTTTACAAGCTGTTTGATTGCGTCCTTTAAATCATTTTTTTCTATTAAACCTGTTTTGCATGCGGCACCCAAAAGCACCATATTTACAACTTTAGAACTTCCTAAATCGCGGCAAGCCTGGTCAGTATCTACGGCAATCACTTTTGCAGCTGATTTTTCAAGATAAGAAATCATTTCATTGGCATCAAAAGTTTTTCCTGTAAGGCTCGCGGTAGTTGGCTGAACAACCTTTTTATTTACAATTACCATTCCGTCTTTTTTAAGGTAGGTGATGTTTCGCGCTGCTTCTGCCGCTTCGAATGCAATGATGATATCTGCCTGACCCTGCGGAATTAACGGAGAAAAAATATCTTCGCCAATACGCACGTGACTCGTTACCGAACCGCCTCTCTGCGCCATACCAATAGTTTCTGCAGAAAGAACACGTTCCCCTTTAGAAATTGCTGCAGCCGAAAGCACCTTTGCCGCCAGAACCGTTCCCTGACCGCCAACACCACAAATTAAAATATTTTTTGACATAAAATCCTCGTACCTAACTTTCCTACTTTATAGCTCCAATCGCGCAAACGCCGGCACACAAACCGCAGCCCGTACAAAGCGACTTATCAATTTCTACAAGACTTCTGCCTTTCTCACTCTTTGCAAAACTGATGCTCAAAGCCGGGCATCCAAGTTCCCTTATACATTTCTGGCAGCCAATACATTTTTGTGAATCTACCGATTTTGCTCCAGGGAATTTATATCCCAATTTTGCCGCCACGCTTATACACGGAGACTTAAAAATTACTGCGCTTACTCCAGGTGAAGCAACGGCATCTTTTACAGCCTGAACTGATTTTTCCTGGTCAAAAGGGTCAACTTCTATAATCGGGCTTACTCCAATTGCTTCCAGGATTTTTGGAATGCTGATTTTTTCGACAATTTCTCCCATCATCGTAACGCCGGTTCCAGGATGTGGCTGATGGCCGGTCATTGCGGTGGTTGAATTATCCAGAATACAAATTGTCTGATGGCTCTGATTATAAACTGCATTTACCACGCCTGTGATTCCGCTTGCAAAGAAGGTTGAATCTCCAATAAAACTGAAGCACAATCTGTCCGGCTCGTTGTGGTAAAAGCCCTGTGCCATAGTGATGTCGGCACCCATACAAAGGCAGGTATCTGTCATATCAAGAGGTTTTGCATTTCCCAAAGTGTAACAACCGATATCGCCGCAGTAAGCAGTTTTTTTGCCTTTCATAGCCTGTTTTACCGCGTAGAAGGCTCCTCGATGAGGACAACCCGCACACAAAACCGGCGGTCGAACTGGAAGGTCTGGGGCTGGTAAGGTGGTTGTTTTCGCGCTTCCTTCAAGTCCCAGCCATTTTGCCAGAATGCCTTTTACAATTTCCACGCTCAATTCACCAGCTTCTGGTACATTTCCGTCCAATTTTCCGTGAATTTTGCATGAAATTCCCTGTTTTCCGCACAAAATTAACAAATTCTGCTCGATTACTGGGTCTAATTCTTCAAAAACAAGAACTTCTGGTTTGGCGCGCAAAAAGTCTTCTGCAAGCGCTGCCGGGAAAGGATAAGGTGTTCCGATTTTTAAAATTTGCGCGTTTGCAAGAGCGGCATTGTCCGGGTATTCGCTTTTGAGAATAGAAAGTGCTTCCATTAAATAGCAGTATGATATTCCGCCGGAAATGAATGCGAGGGGGGCGTTACGGGATAATGCGGGCTGCTGTGCATTATCAGCAAACGTATTAGTACCGCCCGCATTTGCAGTTTCGCAAGCAAAACTGCCTTTCGTGCCATCTGGGGCCGCAACAAAATTCCACTTACCTTTGCTAAATTCCTCCGGCAGCACCTTTTCATTGCGAGCGAAAATGCGTTTATGGTTCAAATATGAGGCGCGAGGGAAAATTACCCAACGATTGCTGTCTTTTTCAAAAGTTCCTGGGGTGCGGCATGGGCTAAGTTCGGGAAAATCCATGCTTTCGTAGGCGTGGTCAACTCGGGTGGTAGGGCGCAGAATTACCGGAGTGTTGTATTTTTCGGAAAGTTCAAAAGCTTCCTGCACCATTTCGTAGGCTTCGAGCGGAGTTGAAGGGTCAAAACACGGCAATTTGGAATATTGAGCAAAATTTCTGGTATCCTGTTCGGTCTGGCTTGAAATTGGGCCTGGATCATCGGCACTAACAATTACCATTCCACCTTTTACACCAACGTAACTAAGGCACATTACAGGGTCGCTTGCAACATTAAGACCAACCTGCTTCATCGTGATTAAAGTGCGACTTCCTGCATAAGAGGCACCTGCGGCAACTTCGGCTGCGGCTTTTTCGTTTACCGACCATTCTACATAAGTGCCGGTCTTTTCTTTATATTTTGCAATAAATTCAATAATCTCACTGGAAGGAGTTCCCGGGTAACCTGCCACAAGATTCACATCAGCTTTCAAAGCACCAAGCGCAATTGCCTGGTTTCCCATAATCATTTGTTTAGACATAGTGTGATTTTAGCACAATAAGGGGGTTGGTGCTAGGGTGTTTCTTTACATAGTAATTTTTTTTATTGTGGAATAAGTGCAAAAAAAAAACGGTGGCCGACCTTCCAAAAAAAAGCCCGAACCACCGTTCATATTGAAATAACTTAATTTATTTCTTCCAAGGATTCTGTCTTACAAAAGTTTCTTCGCGTTCGTAACCTACAGAAACGATTGTTACAGGTGTTCCACAGTAGTCTTCGATATAGCTGATGTAATCTTTAGCCTGCTTTGGAAGTTTGTCGTAAGAACGGCAATTCTTAAGAGGAGTTTTCCATCCTTCGAACTTTTCAAGAACAGGTTTTGCATTTTCCATATCTTTTACGTTTGCAGGGAAGTCTGTAACGATTTTTCCGTTGATGTCGTAAGCAACACAAGCTTCAATCTGATCCATTGCATCGTAAATATCAAGGTGAGTAAGAACAAGACCGTCCAGAGAGTTTACACGGCAAGCATAGCGCAAAGCAACTAAATCAAGGTAACCACAGCGGCGTGCACGACCAGTTGTAACACCATATTCACGGCCTGTATCGCGAACGTACTGGCAAAGTTCACCTTCGCTTTCGTTATTAAATTCAGTTGGCATTGGACCGTTACCAACACGTGTCTGGTAAGCCTTGAAAACACCAACAATTTTGTCCAAATCGTGAGGACCAATTCCACAACCTGTAGCGGCACCTGCAGCACAAGAAGCACCAGAACTTACGTAAGGGTATGTTCCGCTGTCCAAGTCGAGCATAGCACCCTGAGCACCTTCAAACAAAATGTTCGAACCTTTTACTTCAAACATCTTCTGAGCCATATTTACGCGCATACTCAAAAGGCGGTCGCGGTATTTATCCAAATATTCTTTATCTTCACCATCGAATTCAGCCATTTTTTCTGGCCAGTCCAAATCAGCAAGACGAACACCATCGCGGTGAGCTTTTTCTGCATAAGCAATACCCATTCCACGGCCTGTTGTTCCGATTGGGCGTTTACGAGCTGCATCACGGTCCTTATCCATCTGGCGGTAGCGTGGAAGAATAAGATGAGCGCGGTCAGAAATAAAAACACGACCTTCCCAATTGATTCCGTTATCTTTAAGCATCTGAAGTTCATTAAAGAAAGCTTCTGCATCAATTACCATTCCAGAACCAAGGAAAACCTGCTTATCTGCATAAAGAATTCCAGAAGGAACCTGATGAAGTGCGTACTGTTTTCCATCAACTACAATTGTATGACCTGCATTTGGTCCGCCGGCATAGCGAACAACATATTTTGCATCCTCAGCAAGATAATCAACAATCTTACCTTTTCCTTCATCACCCCACTGGGCTCCGATTACAACAACATTCATGTTTTTACCTCTTTTTGGAACTGAATATTTCCCCGCTTACGCCAAAGAAACACCACAAATGTTATACTACTATATGGAAGTTTTTTCAATTAGGAGGGGAAAGCCTTCCCCACTCGCCCACTTCGTTGGTCGCTACCCCTTCGCCTAGGGGCGGTCCCCTAAAACCCCCGGTTCTATTTCTGAGATTTTAATTTCTTCTTAGTATTTTTTGCCCATTCGTACTGGCTCATGTATTCGCCTTCAAAAGCAGAAAGGGCTTCGGGTTTTCTATTTGTAAAATCGTAGTAATCGCAGTCAATCTTGGAAACGTCAATGCTTATGTTATTATGTGAACGAATAATTAAGTCTTCTGCATCGTACTGGCGCAAAACTTTTCTAATATCGGCAATCAGATTACGGATGTATGGGCGGCGGTCAGTAGAAACATTGTCCCACAAAATTTCGGCAATTTTTTCAAGACTGAGCGAAACTCCTTTTGCGTCAACCAAAAGTGCGAACATTTCTTTTGTTTTTGTATAAGTAAAACTAAGCGGAACTCCATCACCAAAAATTTCAAAAGTTCCAAACGTATGAACACAAATCCGCTTCTTATCACAAACCGGGAACCGCAGATGTTCAATTTCTTCTTTTATTTTATTGCTCATTACCGGTTTTAAAACGTAACCGCTTGCATACAAATCAAAGGCATCTTTCATATAATGCGAATACCCGGTAACAAAAATTATATTTATCTGCGAATTTATTTTTTTAAGTTCTTTTGCAACTTCAATTCCGCTTTTTGTACGCAGTTCAATATCCAAAAATGCAACTTCGGGAATAAATGTTGCGGCATCCTGCAAAGCTTTATCGCAATCCTGAAAATCGTGAACTTCTGCAGAAGGAACAGCTTCTTTTATTGCGGCTTTTAGTCCTTCAAGGCCAAGATATTCATCATCTAATGCAATAATTTTCATTTTTGTATCTCCTCAGAGTTTTTGCTCTCCGAAAAATCTTGCTGTGTTTTAAGTGGCAGCTCAATAACAACGCTTGTTCCCTTCCCGATTTCGCTTTTTACAATTAAATTTCCACGGCACATAATCCAAAGTCGTTCCTGCACATTTTTAAGTCCAACGTGGAGCTGACCGTCTTTTTTTAAGTTGCTTTGATTGGTGCTATCATTGTCTAAATTCTTCAACTCATCATTTTTTTCTTCGTTTCTGGAATTGTTTGTAAAAATATTCAGTTGATTTGTATCAAAACCAACGCCATCATCAGAAACTTTAATTTTATAAAACTGGTCGGTTTTACAGGTAGAAATTGTTACAACGCCGCCGCTTTTCTTTTTTAAGATTCCGTGTTTAATTGCATTTTCCACAATCGGCTGCAATGTAAGCTGTGGAATCATAAAGTTTTTTTCCAAAAAATCGTAATTTACATATAAATCTTCGCGGAATCTTAACTTTTCAAGGTTAATATAGCAGTTAAGATGTTCAATTTCTTTTTCAAATGGAATCATTCTTTGTTCCGAAAAAACTTCCAGATTTGTCCGCAAATAACTAGAAAAATCGCCAATTGCCTGTTTTACAATTTTTGGGTCTTTATCGCAAAGAACGTAAATTGAATTGAGCGTATTAAAAATAAAATGCGGCTGAATCTGGCTGAACGAAAGTGCAATCCGGTTTTCGCGCAAAATATCTTCCTGCTTAATGTTTTTACGAACTTGTGTAAGATAAACAAAATTGTAAATAAGCAGAATAGAAATTGAAAGTGCAAGCTGAACAGAAAAATATGGCATTACAGAACGTGTAAACGTAGATAAAAGCGGGAAAAATGCAAACGACATAAAAAGGAAAGAATCCCATTTTCCAAGAACTTTAAAATATCTTATAGAAAGAAAAAGCATTGTTCCAATTACAAAATATCCACCCAACTGACTAAACCAGAATTGTTCGCCTTTAAAAAAGTGTCCGTCTTTTATATAAAAAAACATTCCATTAAAAGCTGAAGCACACAATCCCACAGAAAAAATAACACAGATTGCAAGCGAAATATGAGCAAGTGTCCACGAAACTTTTGTCTGTAACGAAATGTATGATGTAAAATAATAAACAAATAAAGCTAAAACTCCGTAATAAGACAAACAGATTATACAGCAGACTAATCGTACAACGAAATCTAAGTCGGTTCGTCCAGCTGCTAACAATTCTAAAAGTGCATATTCAATAATAAAAGAAGCAAGTGAAACTATGTTGCAAATAAAAATATAAATCAGGAATTTTGAAGTAACTCTGCGGATTTCTTTTTGCAGGACAATATTCAAAAAACAGATGAGCATTATGTTTAGCATAAGCTGATGAAGTGCAATATTTATAGCGTGCATACAAGGAGTATATCATATCTGAAAAAAAAACTAAACAAATTATAAATTCTTTGTGCATTTAAGAGCTAGGGATTTTTTTTGTTGTTAAGAATTTATACCCATAGTTCAAATTCTTTGGTATAATATTTACATATCTTTTATCAATCCAATAAAGTAAGTCAAATCAATTCATAAGGAAGATTTTTATGCTGGAAAATTTTTCGTCAAGAGAGCATCTTAGACCAGTTATTAATGTTGATAAGGAAAAATGTTGTAATTGCCATCGTTGTATTTCGGTTTGTCCGGTAAAATTGTGTAATGATGGTTCGGGAGAGTATGTTTCTCTCAATAGTGATTTATGTATTGGTTGTGGTTCTTGTCTGGATGCCTGTACACACGGCGCTAGAACTGGAATTGATGATATTCAGCTTTTCTTTGACGAACTTAAAAAAGGAACTCCAATTATTGCAATTGTTGCGCCTGCTGTTGCCGTAAATTTTAAAGGACATGATTTGGAACTTAACGGTTGGCTCAAATCTATTGGTGTAAAAGCTGTTTTTGATGTTTCGTTTGGTGCAGAACTTACTACAAAATCTTACGTTGAACAGATTAAAAATGATAATCCTTCATTAATGATTGCTCAACCTTGTCCGGCTTTGGTTTCTTATATAGAAACTTATCGTCCAAAACTTATAAAATATCTTGCAAAATACGACAGCCCAATGGCTCATACGGTTGAATATATCAGAAATTTTGTGCCGGAATACAAAAATCACAAAATTGCAGTAATTTCTCCTTGTTTTGCAAAACGCCGCGAATTTGACGAAAACGGGCGCGGTGATTTTAACGTTACAATGAAAAATCTGGATATTTATTTTACCGAAAACAAAATCAATCTTTTGCAATATCCAAAAACTGAATACGATAATCCTCTTGCAGAACGCGGAACCCTTTATTCAACTCCGGGCGGATTAATGCGAACTGCTTCTCGTTATGTACCAGATATTTCTTCCGTAACCCGCAAAATCGAAGGTCATCCTGTAATTTTTGAATATCTTACTCATCTTGATAAATCTTTGCAGAAGGGTGAAAAACCTTACTACATGCTTATTGACTGTTTGAACTGCGAAAAAGGATGTAACCGCGGTGGTGGAACTACAAATCATAAAATGTCGCTTGATGAACTTGAAAGCTATGTAGAAAAACGCTCTAAAGAACGCTGCGAAAAATGGAATACTTTAAATGAACGCGGAAAGAAAAAGGCTCTTAAAAAGCTGAATAAAACAATTGATGCTTACTGGAAGCCTGGAATTTACGAACGCAAATATACAGACCGAAGTGCAATTCTTAAAACTTTGATTAAAGAACCAACTCGCGAAGAACTTATACCAATTTTGCACGAAATGGGAAAAAACAGCAAAGCAGATATGTACGATTGCGGGGCTTGTGGCTATGTAAGTTGCGAACAAATGGCGGTTGCAATTTACAACGGAAAAAATAAACCACACAACTGTCATCATTATGTTCTTAAAAAGGCAAACGAAGACCATACAGAAGAACTTTTGAATACAGTTAAGAGCATTACTCGCGAAAGTG
Organism: Treponema sp.; assembly: GCA_024680155.1. Taxonomy (GTDB): domain Bacteria; phylum Spirochaetota; class Spirochaetia; order Treponematales; family Treponemataceae; genus Treponema_D. The sequence goes on along the minus strand of JAILCM010000045.1, from coordinate 4,802 downwards.
TTAATCTTTTACAGGGAACCAGAGATAATGTTTCTTCACTTACAAAAGTTACCGACAAAATGGCACAGAATGTTTCTTCTTCGTCTTCGGCAATTGAAGAAATGGTCGGAAATATTGCTTCTATAAATTCAATCATTGAAACTAACTTTAAGATTGTAAATGAACTTGAATCTGCAACTAATAAAGGCCGCTCAAATCTTACAGAAGTTACCGGACTTGTTGGTGAAATTGAACAGCAGTCGGAACAGCTTACCGAAATGAGCAAAATGATTGGGCAAATTTCCAGCCAGACGAACTTACTCGCAATGAACGCCGCAATTGAAGCAGCTCACGCCGGTGAATATGGTGCCGGATTCAGTGTTGTTGCAGACGAAATTCGTAAACTTGCAGAAGATTCAGGAAATCAGGCAAAACAGATTGGCGAAGTTCTTAAATCTATTAAGCAAAAGGTTGATGACGCTTACAATAAAGCGGGATTTGTTCAGCAGGACTTTAATTCTGTAGTTGATCTTACCGAAAAAGTTAAGATTCAGGAGCTGGAAGTTAAAAATGCAATGCGCGAACAAAATGAAGGCAACAATATGCTTTTGACAAGTCTTTCGCAAATGAAAGATGGAACCCGCGATGTAGAAGAAGCCGCTACTCATTTGCGACAGGATACAGAAACTGTAATTGAGTCAATTAACAATATTAAAATAGAGCGAAAATAGAGTGTTTATGAAGCGTGGGGAGTTTTTTCTTAAAATTAAGTCTGTTGGCGGGGCGGTTGTTGCTTCTTTAAAAGAACAGCGCGTCATTTTTGCAGTCAGCGTAATTTCGTGCATTTTTTTGTGTCTGCACATTTACGATTTGGACGGCAATTTTCCCAGCGATTGGAACGAACTTTTTTTTGAATTGACGCTTGCCACGGTGATGGGGCTGCTTTTTACAATTCCGGCGGCTTTTATTACAAGCGGTGAGTTTTGTTTAAAAAAAACGGCGGATTTACAGGACGATAGGAATTTACAAAAAGCTAACATTTCTTTCCTATCGCGTCCATTCTTCAAATATCTGATTCAAACTGGCGCGGCAGTTGCTGGAACTGTTCTTGGCTTTTTTGCAAACCGCGGATTCGGTAATAAGGCTTACGATTCCCTTTATTTTTGGGGAATTGCGTTTGCGGTACTTTTGGTTACGGTTTATATTTTTATTCCAAAAGACTCCACTTCCACCTATTTTGCGGGGCTTATCAAACATTTTCTTTTTAGTGGATTAATGGCGGCAATCCTTTTTGGTGGGCTATCGCTTTTAATTTTTGCATTCCAAAGTTTGATTTTTGAATTTGACGGTTACGAACTTTACGGCTGTACTGGGGCATTTTGTCTTTTAGTTTTTGCCGTTAATGTTTTTGTGTATTATCTTTTTTACCGTCGTCAGGAAGAATCTTCTGGCAAAGCGTTCAAAGTGATTTTCCTTTACATTTTGCTTCCGATTTTCTTTACTTTGATTGCCGTTTTGTACATTTATCTTTTTAAAGCGCTGATTTTGTGGAAACTACCGAACGGTCAGATAAACTGGTTTGTTTCGTTTGCGTCGTGTTTTTACATTGTGTTCTATTTTATTTTGCGTGAATATCAGAATCTTGGTGTGGTAAAAGTTTTTTACAAATTTGGTGCCTTTGCCTTTATTCCGCTGATTTGCATTCAGATTCCGGCTTATTTTATTCGTCTTAATGCCTATGGATTTACCGGCTGGCGATTTTCAAGTTTGCTTTTCATCATTTTTTCGGTGATTACGATTGCTCTTACATTTGTGAAAAAAGGCGCGTTCACAAAATATTCAATTTTACTGCTTGCTGGAATCATTCTTTTTGCTTCGGTAACTCCATTCAATTTAATTAACAGCGCGTACAAAAGTCAGTATAAAAGGATGATGGCCGTTCTGAATAAGTATGAAATGTTTGAAAAAGATGATGGCGGAAAATCTGATAAAATTGGTGGAACGTCGGGTGGAAAACTCGCTGCCTATGACAAAGATGAACTGAATAAAAAAATCACGGAAGAAGATAAGGAAAAGTTGCTTTCAAGTTTTAATTATATTGTTCTAAAAAGCAGTTTGCCTTTGCCGGAATGGATGAATTCAAAAGAATATGGCCGTCCAAGTTTTGAAATGTTGTTTGGCTTAAAATCTGAAGTTGAAGAAGATGATGAAATTTATAAATCCTATTCTGTAGACAAAGCAAAAGAAGCTATTTATATAGAAGAATTTGTGAAAATGCAGGAAATTGAAACTGCAGAATCATCCTGGGGAACTAAAGATGGAAAATATCAGGATTACGCGACCGAACTTCCACATGCAAAATTTGAACTTGATGGCCAGACTTTTGATATAACAGATTTTCTTTTGGAAGAGCGCGACAATTCAAGCGACGGTTATTTGTGGTACAATCTTGATGACCAAAAAGTTCTTTGCATTACAAACTACAATTATTGCTGGAACAAGGAACTTGGTTTATTTCGCAATTACAATTTTAGCGGTTACGTGTTCTGGAAACTAAATCCTTAATCACTTCCGAAGCAATTATAAGGCCTGTTACTGACGGAACAAATGCACAACTTGCAGGAGCCGGAGAATTGCCTTTCATTTCGATGGTTGGATTGTGTACCGGCTTTTCCTTTGAATAAACAACTTTTACATCCCTGATTCCGCGTTTTTTGCATTCCTGTCGCATCACTCTTGCAAGCGGGCACACCGAAGTTTTAGAAATATCCGCAACTTCAAACTGGGTCGGGTCAAGCTTGTTTCCGGCTCCCATACTGCAAATTATTGGAGTTCCAGCTTCTTTTGATTGAATTATCAGCTGAATTTTCGCGGTAACCGTATCAACAGCATCAATCACGTAATCATATTGGGAAAAATCAAACTGGTCACGGGTTTCTGGTAAATAAAAACACTGGAACGCACGAACATTTGCCTGTGGATTTATGTCCAGAATACGTTCTTTCATCACTTCCACCTTTGCACGCCCGATTGTAGAATGAAGCGCAATAATCTGACGGTTCAAATTTGTAAGAGCAACTTCATCGTTATCAATCAAATCGATATTAAAAATTCCACTGCGTGCAAGGGCTTCTGCAACGTAACCGCCAACTCCACCAACGCCAAAAATTGCAACGTGAGCATTTTTTAGCTGTTCCATGGCAGCCGTTCCCAAAAGATTTTCTGTTCGCGAAAATTCATTCAACATAATTTGATTTTAACAATCATCTAAAATCTGCGCAATGTATGTTCAAAGATTCGCCAAGTATGTAGTTTTTCTGGTTTGATTTTTATTGACACCACAAAGTTTATGATTTAGTTTTTTTCTATGAAGATTTCTTTTAAGCATTCTATAAAAATAAAACGCTTTTTTGCAGCATTAATTCTTTTTTCTCTTTGCTTTTTTCTAAATCCTTTATTCGCCGAGCAAGCACTTAAAAATCCATCTTTCAGGCCACTTTTTACTGCAGAGGAACAATTGGGCTATATTCCAGAAGACATTCTTACCGCGGACGAAGTTTTTAAGCTTTCGCTTTTGTTTTCGGAATGTCCGCTTGATTCAAAAGAAGCTCAGTTTGCTTTGCAAAAATTTGAACTTATAAAAAAGGGCGTTACCACAAAAGAATTTACGAAAATGTCGGAAGAAGAACGTGGAAGAGCGGTGCTTAAATTTTTGTATAAAGATACGCTCAAAAAATACAGTCTTAATCAGTCTAAAGTTGATGTTGTTTTTAAAAATGGGGAATATAATTGTGTTTCTTCTGCATTGATTTACATGGCTGCCGCAAAAGCTGCCGGATTGGATGTAAGAGGTGTAAAAACTCCGCTTCATGCTTTTTGTTCAGTCTATGTTTCTGCAAAAGATTCTAAAAGTACTGGGGCTGGTACTGGTACAAATGGTGGAAAAACTCGAATTGATGTAGAAACTACGAATCCTTATGGTTTTAATCCTGGAAGCAAAGAAACAATCGAAAATGAAAATAACATAAAACGCTATTACGTGGTTCCAAAAAAGCATTATTCAAACAGACAGGAAGTTAGTGATAAAGTTTTTACTGGGCTTGTGGCTGGAAATCTTTGTTCTGATTATATAAAATCCGGAAATTATATTAAGGCCGTTCCGCTTGGTGCTGCTCGTTTTAATCTTATAATTGATGAGAGTTCGTCGGTGCAAAAAGAAGTCCGCAACGATTTTGATATTTTGCCGTGCAATTATATAAGTATTCGTCCAAAATCAGCAGAAAAATATTACAATATGCTTTCGTGGTTTACCGAATTTATAGATTTTTGGGGCAGCGACGATTATATTCAAAAAAATCTGGATGCGGCATTCAATAATTTGTTTGTTCTTTGTTATGAAGAAAAAAATTATGCTCTTGCAAAAGATTCTTACGAAAAAATTAGCCCTTATGCTTCTAAAAATCAATGTGCAAAGGCAGAAGAGATTCTTGCTGATTTGTTCCTTACTTCCAAAATAGAAGGGCTTTCTTCCCAGGAGCAAATTAAAACTATAAATAAAATAAAGAATTCGGTTGAATTTACGCCTAATCAGCAGCAGCGGGTTAATATAATTTTGGAAAATGCCTGGATTCAGATTTTGAATACTCACATGAAAAATAAAGATTTTACGGCCGGTTATAAAGATTCGCTGATTGCAATGGAACAGATTCCTTCAAGTGCAAATTTTAAGAAGGCAAATCAAACTTTTTATTCAAATTGTATTGCACAAGTTCATAATGAATTTGCAAAACAGGCCAACAAACGCAATTATAATCAGGCTTTAA
>JAILCM010000038.1 GCA_024680155.1 Treponema sp. | reverse complement strand
TACATCTTTTGTTCAGGAAACATAGAAACGACAGAAAACATCACTTATCTGCCGTTATATATGATTCAATTCCTAAAGCCCGATGAATTACCGGAAGAGCTTATAGTAAAAGTAGATATTCCTTAACCACCTATAATCTCTACAACACAAACTTTTCCAAAAATCGTCCGACGCCGGAATCATTGTTGTCAAATTCAGTAACGTAATCTGCGATTCCTTTAATGTAATCCAGGCCGTTACACATTGCAACTCCACTTCCGCACAATTTTATAAGGCTTTCGTCGTTCATGCTGTCGCCAAAGCCCATTGTAGAAGTTTCAGGAATGCCGATATGTTTTGCAAGCCAGTTTACGCTTTCGCCCTTTCCACAACCGGGTGGAAGGATTTCCAGAAAATACGGTTTACTTGTAAAAATAACGGCACGTTCTCCAAATTCTGCGCGGAGTTTATCCTGCAAAGTAAGAAGAACTTGAGGCTCGCCTGGAACAAGCATTTTTGTAAACTCAGTTTTTAAGAAATTGCGGTAATCATCAACCTGAACGCCTTTTAAGCCGCAAAGTTCAACATCCATTCTGGTCCATTTTGTTTCTTCGTGGTAATAAATTGTGTCTGGAGTATAAACTTCGCTTTTTAAGCCCATTTCTTCGGCAAGTTCGTCAGTTCGCAAAAGAATGTCGGAACTCACTTTTTTACAATAAATCTGCTGACGTAAATGCAAATCAAAAACACTGCAGCCGTTTATTGCAATAAGATAACGACCGGCCTCTTTTCCTGCAATTTCAAGTCGGCGCACAAAAGGAAGGATTGCGTCTTCTGCACGGCCGGAACAAAGCACTACGTAAATTCCACGCTCAGCACATTCTCGCAAGGCTTTTACATTCAAATCACTAATCTGGCGGTCATCGTTTAAAAGTGTATCATCCAAATCAAGGGCAATCAGTTTTACATCAAGTTTATTCATTTAGCGGTTCTCCAGCCGTCACAAAAATTAAGATTTTTTCCACTCATCTATAAATTCCAGCATATACTGCTGAACATCATTAAACCATTTTTTCTGAAAACGGCAGGCTTCTACACCAATAAAACGGAAGTGCCAGCATTCCCAGCGGTAACCGGTAATATCTTCGTATTCTTTTGGAAAACTCAAGCTCCATCCATACTCGGCGGCATGAGCATACATCCATTTTCCACCCGGAGTTTTGTCGTAATTATCATCAATACTTCCAAAATCAACTGCAACTCCAAGCTGATGCTGACTTGTTCCAGGTCTTGCACTTTCACGTTCTGCTTCTTCCAAACCATCCACACGAACCCAATAATCAAAAAGATTTTTCTGATATTCGTACGAGCGGTAAGTTGAACTTACATCAAGCATTACGCCGTCTTTTTGAGCTGCCCTTCCAAGAACAGAAAGTGCTTTTGCGGCATCCGGACGAAGAGAAAGCGTCGTTTTATTTATTACATAATCATCATTTTTTACAAGAGCAACAAGATTTTTTGGTTCGTAATCAGCTCCAACCGTATGAGTTTTATCTATTAAAAAATAAAGAGGAAGGTCGTCGCTGGCATACTGTTTTTCTGCTTCAAGAACTGTTTTTAAATCTGCAAGAAATTCATAAGGCTCTTCGATTTTTACTTCCGATTTAAAACGTGAACTCATTTTTGCATAAACCGAGTTCAATTTTTCAATATCGGGATTTGGCTGAGTTGTTAGATTTGAAGAATCTGATTTTTTACCGTTTCCAGTTTGATTTGCATCCGCAGTCTGATTCCCCGCCCCTTTATTTTCGCTGGCTTTTGGCTTTGAACACGCAGAAAAATTAAACAAAGTGATGATTGCAATTGCCGCAACCGTGATTTTACTAAACTTTTTCATAACAAACTCCTTTTAAGAGATTTCCGGGTCAAGCCCGAAAATGATACTGCTTTTACATTAGCGCGAATTATATCTGCAGCTGGCCGTCTTTCAAAATTACGGCGTCCATTTTGCTTGAATCTGCGTATTTTATAACAATTGTAGGTTCACGAACAACTCCATCAAGGTGAATCAAACTTGGAGCATCGTTGTCGTAATTTTCGCCGATTGCAAAGTGGCAGGTGTGGAAGGCTTTTTCATCTTCGAGCATATTTCCTGTAATTCTTGCAGCAGGATTTAAGCCGATTCCAAGTTCACCGATGTTTCGGGCATTTTTCTTGTAAATTGCGCCCTGACCTTCGGGAAGCTTCTTTTCTTTTTCAAGAGCGATTGCACGAGTTTCTGCTTCGGTGATTGTTTTTAAAAGACGTTTTGATTCAGCTTCACCAGTAATAGTTGTTACATAACCTTTTTCAACTTTGCACGTAATTGGTGTTTCCAGAATTGAATCTCCATCCGAAAAAGTCATTGAACCGTCATAAACGATTACGCCTTCGCAACCTGCAATCCCCTTTTCTGCATAACCAACAACAGGACTTATAAAAACTTCGCCGGCAGGTATGTTTCCGCCGCTTCCCGGGGCAGAAAAATCTCCGTCATCAAACAAAAGAGCGCGGCCTTTTACAGGAACAAGCAAATCTGTTCCTGCAGGAGCTGTTACATGAACACTTTCTGCATCTTTAAAAAGTTCTGCAAGTTTTTTACAGCGATTCTGCAATTCCTTGTAGTCAATTGCGGCAGTTCTGTTCATCATATCTGGGGTAATTCCAGGAGTCCAGATTCCGCGCATAGTCTTTTTTCCATCCAGCAGATAATCAAAAATGTGTGAAAATTCCTGTCCGTCGGCAGTTTTGTATGGATTTGCCGTTGCATCCGGGTCTTTACCAAGCTTTATATTAGAAATTGAACAACAGATTTCCGGTCCACTTTTAATTGCGGCAAGAACTTCGGCATTTGCATTATCAAAACTTGTTTTATCAGGCTGAAAAATCAAACTTGGAATACAACCTGCTTCTTCGCAAGCGTTATAAAGCTCCTGTGCAATTTCGCTT
>JAILCM010000302.1 GCA_024680155.1 Treponema sp. | reverse complement strand
AAGGTCACCACTTTCGCAGATGTTTCCAGTTACAGTTTGTTCAATCAGCTTTTCGCGGCTAACAGGTTTTCCGTCACGAAGAATTTCAATATCGTGCCAGCTGTCGTACATACTTGGACGAACAAGCACATTCATACCAATATCGGTACCAGCATAAGTTTTACCGGCATTATGCTTAACTGCGTGAACACGGCCAAGAATTACGCTGCCTTCTGCAACACAAAAACGACCAGGTTCACTTTTAAATAGAGGTGCTCTTCCGTATTTTGCAACAAAATCATCAAGAATCGGTTCAAGGCGCTTTTTAAAGTCTTCCATTGGAAAATCTTTTTCGTCATCAAGCTTGTGGTAAGGAATTCCGTAGCCGCCGCCAAAATCAATAAATTCCAAATCTTTAAATTGCAGGGCAATTCGCAGAATGTTTGTTACTGCATCAAGGTATGGCTGTGGGTCCATAAAAAGCGAACCGATATGCTGATTAATTCCGGCAATTGTAAGATTGTATTTTGCAGCAATTTCAAAAATCTTTGGAATAAATTCTTCCGAAATTCCAAATTTAGTTTTTTTACCGCCTGTTACAACTTTTTCGTGGTGACCGGCTCCAACTCCAGGATTAATTCTGACAGCAACTTTTCCGCCTTTGTTAAGGCTTCCATAAAGTTCAAGCTGGGCAAGGGAATCGCAGCTGGTCATAATTTTGTGGTCAATTGCAAACTGCATTTCTTCTGCACTTACATTGTTTGGTACAAAGAAAATGCGTTCAGTTGGAAAACCAGCTTTAAGCAGCATTTGAATTTCTCCAACGCTCATTGCATCACAGTTGTTGCCTTCTTCCAAAGCAAGCTTAAGAATGTGAATGTTTGTGTTTGCCTTTACCGAATAGTTTGCAGTGTAAGGGTACTTTGTGATTACCTTTGCAACTGCATCCATACGGTTACGCAGAATTTTTTCGTTATAAACATAAAGCGGTGTGCCATATTCTTTGGCAATTTTTTCCGGGTCGTTGCCTTCAAAAAAGTTTGATTTTTCAATAAATGAATTCATAAATTTGCTCCAAAAATGTAAGTTTTTGTCTATATTATATGTAGAATGGGTGGGGCGAAAGCGGGGTTGGGGATATAATAGAAAAGATTTGGGCGTTGCGGGCCACCGTTAGAATATCAGGCGCCCGCTGGAGGGGGTAGCGGAAGACCGCTTGCGGGCTGAAGCGAGGGGGAGACTTCCCCCACCTTCCTGCCCTCCCAGATTTCTATTCCCTAACCACTAATCACCAGTCTACAGCAAGTGAGCGCGAATTTCTTCACCGCTCAATGGGCTCAGGTAAGCTGGCGCTACATCAAATACTGTCTTACAACCAGTCTGACCTTCTTTGTTCATTCTGTAAACTGCGCGGGCATAAGCAACCAAAACACTTGAAGTAAATGCAGGGTTTGAATCAAGCTTGAGGCTGTATTCAATTACGTTATTAAATTCGTTGTCCCAGCCGGTTTTTCCAGAACGAATTACAAAGCCTCCGTGTGGAATACCTGAATGATCGCGCTTCAATTCTTCTTCGCTGATAAAGTGAACTGTTGTGTCGTAATCTGCAAAGTAGTTTGGCATTTCTTTAATTTCTTTTTCAATGCGAGCTTTGTCTGCACCTTCTTCTGCAACAACAAAACATTCGCGAGTGTGTTTCTGACGTGTAGTCAATTCAGGATTGCTACCAGAACGAACAGCATCCAAAGCAGACTGAACTGGAATTGTGTACTGTTTTCCGTCTTTTACACCTTCAATGCGGCGGATTGCGTCTGAGTGTCCCTGGCTAACACCTTTTCCCCAGAAAGTATAATCTTTTCCGTTTGGAAGAATGCAGTTTGCATAAAGGCGGCTCAAGCTAAAAAGTCCTGGATCCCAACCACAGCTGATAAGTGCTGTATGTTTAAAATCTTTTGCAACTTTGTCTACATTTGCAAAGTGTTCAGGAATTTTTGCGTGAGTATCAAAACTGTCGATTACGTTAAAATATTTTGCATATTCTGGAGTCTGTTTTGGAAGGTCTGTTGCAGAACCACCACAAATAATAAGAACGTCAACTTCGTCCTTGTGTTTTTCTACATCAGAAACATTATAAACAGGAACTCCGCTTGTCAAAATTTTTACTGTAGAAGGGTCGCGGCGTGTAAAAACAGCAGTCAATTCACAATCAGGATTCTGTTTAACAGCAGCTTCAACGCCCTTTCCAAGATTACCATAACCTAAAATACCAATTTTCATTTTTTTCCTCGCATGATGTGTATATAAAAAAAAAGTAGTAGTACTAATTAGAACTACTAAATATCAATATATAAATTCGCCAATCTTTTGTCAATTAAGTATACAAATAGGATTCAACATTATAAATATTTTAGTTAAAACTTGGTGGAAGTGACCGTGAACCAATATTTAAATAAAGTCTATTTATAATGTAGAATCCGAAATAGTTTACCTTATCCTAATGTCTGTTAGTGCAACCTGGTCGCCGGAAAGTGTTATATAAACTTCTTTGGCACCGTCTTTGATGGTGGTTGTATTTTGAATAAAAATGCCTTTATTGTGAGTGCTTAGCATAATTTTGTTGCCGGTTCTGAATAATTCAATTAAACATTCATAACCAGCTTTATTTTGAATTTCCCAGTCTTCCCAAGTTGTAAAACTGTCTGTCTTTTTCATAGAAAATTCGTTGTCTGCAAACTGATTTGAACCATCTTCTTCACCGTCAAATTTTATCATTGCGTATTCGTGGTAATTTTTGCCATGAACTTTTTTGTCTTCGGCAGAATAAAGGATTATATATGGACAATGCCACACAAGATTTGCATCCGGGAGTGTTTGAGCATGAAAATATATCTTGGTATTTTCTTTAATTTCTACTCCATTTGTATATTCGCCGCGTGGTTTTGAAATTTGTACATTTGGAATATCTGATTCAATTCTATCAATAAAGTTCAGTTTTTCTGCAATTCGCGGAATATCATTTTCCTGACTTTTTTGTGATGTAGGCTCAATTATGATGTTCGTAATATGAACGTTTTCGCCAGTAATTCCAATGTACGTCGATTTTGAAGCACTTGGAAGAGCAATTATAACTTCAAAATATTTGCACGGACTATACATTTTTAAAAGAATATGATCTTCGTAGCGGCAAGCAGTAATTTTGTATGAAGAAACGCCGTTATCGTTATTTTCCTGTTCATTTTGATTTTGTGACTCTGTATTTATTTGCTGAACATTGCGAACTTCTATATTTCGTGCACTTGTAGAAATTACGTGTGAATCAAACCAAATTTCGCCATATTCAATATATTTGTGAGCGTCAATTGCGTCCTGTGTTTTTTGAACCTGTTTATCGGAAGAATCAAACAGAATGATTGAAGGTAAAGAAAAACGCTGATGATTTTTGCTTTCATCATTTTCCATAATTGAATCCAGCATTGAATCCACTGCTGAATCTATAAGAGTACAATCAAACGTAATGTCTGTAATATTTTGTGTAATTTCAATTCCGGTTGTAATATTCTGGCGATAATCGGTACACAAAAGTTCATTTTCTATTGGTTTTTCGGCTTCTGCAAAAGTTCCGGTGTTTGTTCCCAAATCTAAAAGAAGGACTGCCATTTTTGCAAAAGTTGGATCATATTTGTGCCCGGCCTGACGAATAAAATAATCTCGAATAAAGAATTTTGGAATTGAAGGATTATTCACCATATTATCATAGTCTTTTGCAACGGTAACAATTCTTGCGTATTCTGGAATTTCATAACCTTTTAGTTTTTGCGAATTTCCTTTGCCGTCAAAACGTTCACCAACAAAAAGTGCGGTTTGGCTCAAAAATGGATATTCTTTTATGTGCGAAAGTGCTTCCGGACCTGCATCGCAAAGATAAGC
>JAILCM010000291.1 GCA_024680155.1 Treponema sp. | reverse complement strand
CGCGGATGGACGGAATGCGATTTTGTTTTTGTTTCAGGCGACGCGTATGTTGATCATCCATCTTTTGCAGCAGCCCTTCTTGGTCGCCTTTTGGAAAGCCACGGCTACAAAGTTGGTATTATCGCCCAGCCGGATTGCTCTACTGCGGAAAGCTTTAAGGTTCTTGGAAAACCACGTCTTGCATTTTTAGTTTCTGCAGGTGCAATGGATTCAATGGTTTCTAATTACACTGCAAACAATAAACCGAGGTCCGAAGATGATTACGCTCATGGTGGAGAAAAAGGCCACCGTCCAGACCGTGCACTGATTACCTACACCGCTAAAATCCGCGAAGCTTACAAGGGAGTTGCAGTTTTAATTGGTGGAATAGAAGCAAGCCTGCGCCGTTTTTCTCATTATGATTACTGGTCAAACAAAGTAAGAAAATCGATTCTGCTTGATTCTAAGGCTGACCTTTTGATATACGGAATGGGCGAGCATTCAATAATAGAAGTTGCAGATTTATTGAATAAAGGCGTTCCTGCAAGACAAATACGAGCCGTCCGCGGAACCTGCTGGTACACAAGCAAGGAAGAAGAGATTTACGCAGCTGTAAATACATTTAAGGAAGGTGAAAAAACTGAAGCGGGTGGAAATCAAAACAAAGACAGAAAATGGCAGCCACAAAATCAAGAGATGAAAAATCCTGGAGCCGACGAAAATCAGAGCGACGAAGAAAAAAGCTCAGCACACCCCAAAATTCAGTTTCTTCCCCCATTCGAAGAAATCAGCGCCCCTACCCCGCAAGGAAAACAGACGTTTGCAGGAAGTTTTGTAATTCAGGAGCAGAACACCGACGCAATTAACGCAGACATTTTAGTAGAAAAGGCAGACACTAGATTTGTAGTTCAAAATAAACCAGCCCTTCCACTTTCTACACAGGAATTTGACGCTGTGATGGAATTGCCGTACACAAGAAGATGGCACCCGGACTACGATAAGCCAGCGGCAAACGGAAAAACAGGCGTTCCAGCTTTACAGGAAGTGCTTTTTTCTTTGACCAGCGTGCGGGGCTGTTTTGGAGCATGTTCATTCTGCGCAATCACATTTCATCAGGGGCGGCGTATTCAAGCAAGAAGCCACGAATCTTTGGTAAACGAAGCGGTAAAACTTACAAAACTTCCGGACTTTAAAGGATATATTCACGATGTTGGAGGGCCAACTGCAAATTTCCGTCAGCCTTCATGCCAGAAACAGATAAAATGCGGCGTTTGTAAAAACCGTCAGTGCCTTGGAACAAATCCCTGCCCGAATCTTGAAGTAACTCACACCGATTACGTTGAACTTTTACAAAAAATGCGTGCGGTTCCTGGGGTAAAAAAAGTTTTCATCCGCTCGGGAATCCGTTTTGACTATCTTGTAATGGATAAGGACAAACACTTTCTGGAAGATTTGTGCAAATATCACGTTTCTGGTCAACTAAAAGTTGCCCCGGAAAATTCAAACGACAAAATCCTTGGGCTAATGAGAAAAAGCACTCACAAAACTTACGAAAAATTCCAGAAAGAATACACCGATATGAACAAAAAGCTCGGGCTCAAACAGTATCTTGTTCCATATTACATTGTTGCTCACCCGGGAAGCGGCTTAAACGAAGCAATTGAAACAGCTCTTTATCTTAAAAAAACGGGCTTTGTTCCAGACCAGATTCAAGACTTTTACCCAACGCCTGGAAGCCTTTCTACCTGCCAGTATTACACAGAACTTGACCCATATACCAAAAATGCCGACGGAACTTTTAAAAAGATTTACGTTGCAAAAGGAGCCAGAGAAAGAAGACTTCAGCGAGCAGTAATTCAATTTAATAAACCAGAAAACCGCGCCCTTGTTAGAGAAGCTTTAGAAAAAGCCGGCCGAAAAGATTTGATTAACGTGCTAAGATAAAATTACGCCAATCCAAAACAGATGCGCACAACTTGTACGCCCAAGATAAAACGCTTTTATTCCAAAACACCAAGTCTAAGATAAAGACGGATTTGTTCAGCAAATTCGTGGAGTGCCTTTTCATTAGTCTGGAACGCCGCATTATACAAAGGAGGAATTGGCCCATCCTTACAAGCCGCAGCAAAAAATCTTGCATCATCGGACTGGCGGTCAAAAGCTGCACAACGAGAATTAATTGGCGCAAGTTTAGTCTGATCAGAAAAATTAGTTTGAGCATTTTCTTCTACTAAATCGGCAAAAATCTCATCGCAGCGAGCATCATTTGAAAATTTTATTCCAACATACTCAGGCGCAATCAAACCATGATTATTATAATTGTCTTTTGCAGAATAAATTGGAATTCGGTCAGATTCAAAATCACGAATCACTTTATACGAAATTGTTCTATGTAAAGAAAGCGGCATAAACGCAACGCCAATCTGTTTTTCTTCCATAAATGCTTTTACATCATTAAAATTGGCGCTGTACCAGTCTGGATGAACCATTTCTTTGTCTTTCCAACCGCGGAAAATATCAAGAATATCAATTATTGTAAAAGATTTTGAATTTTCACCAGCAAACTGAAATTTCTTTTTTGAAACAGATTTAAGTTTAGCTTCTTTTTGAACCAGCTGTACAAAATCGTTGTAAGCACTGCTTCCGCCATAACTTTCTACAAATACGCTCACTAAAGCCAAAAGAGTTTTATCATCACCACCGGCACAGAAAAACGGCGTAAAAACTGCTTTTTTAGATTTGTCAAGATAAGACTCAAAAACATCCATAGTTTGAGGAATATCACTAACAGCAGAAGCTCTGGAAGGACGGTAATAAGCAAATTCATAATAATCCAAAATTAAAGGAACTGTAATTTGCGTTTTATCTGTAATTGCACGCGGCATATTTGAATAAAGTGAAGGAGAATTTCGTTTTGTATATTTAGAAACACTTTCTACAAAAGAACCGTTCGGACAAAAAATAATGTCATATTTAGTTCCAAATTTCTTTTCGGTAAGTTCAGAATCTTCTATCTGACTAAAAGTAAGCTTTTCGGTATAAAGTTGAGAAATCCGTTTTTCTATAAAAGTTGAAATATTTTCTGGAACCTGATAAAAGCCAACGTCAAAAGTATTTTTTTTACGATTCAATGCAAGAAAAATAGTTACAATAGCCACAGCAACAAAAACTACAGCACAACCAACGATGATTAAAATTCCTTTTTTGGAATTAACTGATTTAGAACTATTTGAATTAGAATTTTTTGTGTTGCTCATAATTACATTATCGACAGAACTAAAAAATCAGTCAACAGAAAAACACGCCTGCACAGAAAAAAGCCTCATTGAAAATGTTCTGCCAAATCACTAAAATATTTTTCAACTGCAAGGGCGCAGTTTTGGAGATTCCCATGACAAACATTTGTTTACCTGAACTTTTTGGAAGCCTGGTTTTTAATCAGTCTGTTATGAAAGAGATGTTGCCGCCGGAAACTTATAAGGCATTAAAGCTTACAATGGAAAACGGTACTCCACTTAATCTTGAAGTTGCAAATCAGGTTGCAGAAGCAATGAAAACCTGGGCAGTTTCTAAAGGTGCAACCCACTATTCACACTGGTTCCAGCCGCTCACGGGAATTACCGCCGAAAAACACGACAGTTTCTTATCACCAGCCGAAGAAGGCAAAATCATCATGTC
>JAILCM010000287.1 GCA_024680155.1 Treponema sp. | reverse complement strand
TGTTTTTGCGTTCTGCCGACAGAAAATTCTCGACGACAAAGCATCAATCACCAGTCAAGGAAAAAACTGGTACGTCAAAATTGATGGCTGCATAATCACCGTAAATGCCTACAGTTACACGATAATTACAGCGCATAAAGAATAAGTTTTAAAAGAAATTCTACCATTGTAAGGGTAGAATTCTACTCAAAAATCAGAAATTCTACCAATTCCTACGATAAATCGAGTGACAACGCTTAAATACAGGCCTATACTTATACACAGGAGGCTAGTCATGGACGCACAGAGAACTGGAAAACTGATTAATTATTTGCGATCGAAAAAGGGGATAACTCAGAAAGATCTTGCGGAACTTATAAATGTAAGCGACAAGGCGGTGAGTAAATGGGAGCGAGGTGATGGATGCCCGGATGTTGGAATTCTGCCCTCTCTTGCACAGGCTCTTGGAACGGATGTGGATTCTCTTTTGAAGGGCGAGCTTAAGGAAGTTTCGGAAGAACGACGGATTTTAACGGAAGAAGAACTTAAGGCGGAAATTGCAAAAATGGAAGCGGCGGGAACTCTGGAAAAACCGAAAAATGATACAAGTCTTCTGAAAAATCCAGGGGTGCGTATTTTCCTCTATGATTTTAAGCGTCCAGATTTGTTTAGTAAATATGAGCTTAGAACAATAGCTAACACCTTTGAAATGCTTTGTGATAAATTACGTACCGAACTTGGCGGCAACAGAAATGATTTGCTTGGAATAAAACTTCTTTCCGTAGATCAGCTTACAAATGAGGAATTTATCCGCACCGTTCCACAAAGAACTTTCTTTTATACTTATGATTATAACAACTCAGGTTTTGCGATTGAAATTGACCCTCAGATTGGTAAAGTTTTGCTTAAGCATGATTTGAAAAAATATCCCGAACTTACTCAAACCGACAGCGAATGTCTCAAACTTGCTTACGCTGATAAATTTGCACAAATGATTCAGGAAATGATTTTTTCCTATACCGATAAATCAATTTCTTGGGAAGATTTTGAAAAGCATTTTACAAAAGGGTTAAATACTCTTATGCCATGGTATTCCGGTCAGAATCCTGGTGAAATGTGCACGCTTGTAACGCTTGAACTTATAAGTGATGTTTGCAGCGGAATGATAAACATTCAGTTTAATTATTCTTATTTTTTGCGGCTCTGTCGAAAAGCGGGCTTTTTTGGAAAAGATAATCCTCAGCTTGAAAATCTTACCGATATAAAAGCACGTCCCCGCGAAAATAATGTGCTTGTAGAATTTGGTCGTTTTGTTTCTGATTCTGTAAAGCTTGAACCTGGCACTCTTTTGATGAGTAATAAAAAATACGGCACCCCTTTGAATGTAATTATTGATAATGAAATTCGTTTTGGTGGTGAAGCTGTTGTAGCTGAGGAAAATTTCGGTGTCCGAATTGTTGAAGTAAAGCAGGTGGAACCCGTACGTTATGATGAAGAACATTATATTGCCCTGAGGCTTGGTGGAACTTATCTTTCTGCTGATGATATTGCGCGCCTTGATGTAAGTTTCATTTTGCAGCTAGATAGTCAACCTGGAAGACCGATTGCAATTATTCAGGATGGAAAATGCGTTGCTCGCGGTGAAGTTGTGATTATTGACGATACCTTTGCTGTGAGAATTGTAGACTGATTTTTCAGCACTGCAATGCGTTAGGCGCTGGAAGGGGGCGTAAGCCCGTGCGAGATAGCACCGAGCGTAGCGGAGCCTGGAAGTGCCGACCGACTGCATAGCAGGCGGGAACGCCCAAATAAAAAAATCAAAAATTTTTCCAACCTTTTCTCAAAACCACGCACTATATAAGCGAACCGGAAAAAATGCAAATAATTATTTGTAAAATGTAGTAAAATGGAATGGCGATGGAAAAAGAAAAGGCTGACAAGTTAATCGTAAAATTTTCTTCTAAGGTGTATGGCTTTGCTGTAAAAAAATCATTTTCGTATGATGAAGCAGAAGAACTTTCGGGCGAGATGCTGAAGGAGCTTTATCTTTCTATGCTGCACGCAGAAGATATTGTGAATCCTGAAGGCTACGTCTGGAGACTATGCCAGCATGTTTA
>JAILCM010000283.1 GCA_024680155.1 Treponema sp. | reverse complement strand
GAGCCTAAATCTTTTGAAGACAGAATTTACAACGAATGGGAAAGCAAGGGTTATTTTAAACCTGTTTCCGATGAAAAGAACCCTGTACACTGCCAGTGTGCATCATGCAACGAAAAAACAAACATCTATTCTGTCGTCATTCCTCCTCCAAATGTTACCGGCGTACTCCACATGGGACACGGTTTGAACAATACTCTCCAGGATATTGTAGTTCGCTACCACCGTATGAAGGGTGATAATACTCTTTGGGTAACTGGTACAGACCATGCCGGAATTGCAACTCAGAACGTAGTTGAACGCCAGCTTAAAAAAGAAGGAAAATCTCGCAACGATCTTGGACGCGAAAAATTTATTGAACGCACCTGGACTGTAAAAGAAGATCATCATAATACAATTGTAAAACAGCAGAGAAAACTTGGTAACTCAACTGACTGGGAACGCGAACGTTTTACAATGGACGAAGGTTTGAGCAAAGCTGTTCGTGATGTTTTTGTAACCTTGTATGAACGCGGACTTATGTACCGTGGAAAACGTTTGGTAAACTGGTGCCCTCGTTGTGGTACAGCTCTTGCCGATGATGAAGTTGACCACGAAGATACTCAGGGTGCAATGTATCATCTTTATTATGAATATGCAGACGGAAGCGGAAAAATTGAAGTTGCAACAACCCGTCCAGAAACTTTCTTTGGTGATACTGCCGTTGCTGTAAATCCAACTGATGAACGCTACACTGCACTTGTTGGTAAAAAACTTAAGCTTCCTCTTACAGGCAAAGAAATTCCTATTATTGCTGATGATTATGTTGATAAGGAATTTGGTACCGGTATGGTAAAAATCACACCGGCTCATGACCCTAACGACTGGGAAGTTGGTAAACGCCACAATCTTGAAGTAATCAATCTTCTTACTCCAGACGGACGCTTGAACGAAAATGTTCCAGAAAAATACCGCGGACTCAAACCAGAAGAAGCACGTAAACTTGTAATAGAAGATTTGGAAGCAGCTGGACTTTTCAAGGGTGAAGAAAAAATGGTTCACTCGGTTGGACACTGCTACCGCTGTAAGACTGTTGTTGAACCATATTTGAGCGACCAGTGGTTTGTAAAAATGAAGCCTCTTGCAGATAAAGCTCTTGCCGCTTGGAAAAATGGTGAAATTCAGTTCTTCCCACAGAAATGGGAAAATACTTATGAAAACTGGCTTACAAATATCCGCGACTGGTGTGTTAGCCGTCAGATTTGGTGGGGACACAGAATTCCAGTTTGGTATTGTCAGAAGTGTGGTGAAGTTATTGTTAGCCGCGAAGAGCCTTCTAAATGTCCAAAATGTGGTTGCGGGGCTGCAGACCTTAAACAGGATGAAGATGTACTTGATACATGGTTCTCTTCATGGCTCTGGCCGTTCAGTACACTTGGCTGGCCAGAAAACACTGTTGATTTGGAAAAATTCTATCCAACAACAGCCCTTGTAACCGCTTATGACATCATCTTCTTCTGGGTTAGCCGTATGATTATGGCTGGTCTTGAATTTACAGGAAAAGCTCCTTTCCATGATATTTACATTCACGGTCTTGTTCGCGATAAGCAGGGACGCAAAATGTCAAAGTCTCTTGGAAACGGAATGGACCCTCTTGAAATTATTGATATGTATGGTGCCGATGCCCTTAAGTTCACTCTTGGATTTATGTGTGCTCAGGGACAGGATATTCTTATTGATAAAGATTCTTTCAAACTTGGTTCACGTTTCTGTAATAAAGTTTGGAACGCAAGCCGCTATCTTTTGGGTAACCTTGAAGGCCGTAACCTTGTTCCAGTAACTGATGCCGATTTGACAGAACTTGATAAATGGATTTATGGCCGCTTGAATTATGCTGCAAAAACTGCCCGCGACGCTTTGGATACTTACCGCTACAATGATGCCGCTTCTGCCCTTATGGAATATTTCTGGAATGAATTCTGCGACTGGTACGTTGAAGCAACAAAAATCAACTTTAAGAATGGTGATGATAAAGAAAAAGACCGTCAGGCTTCTGTTTTGATGAACATTTTGGAAGAAAACCTCAGACTTCTTCATCCTTATCTTCCATTTGTTACAGAAGAAATCTACGGAAAACTTCCTCTTGAAGAAATTGCTGCAAACCGCAAAAAAGCAGGCCCACAGAAAATTGCTTCTAACAGCGAATACGTTGGAATGCTTATCAATGCACCATATCCAGTTCCTGTTGCAGAACTCACCGAGGAAGATGAAAAAATTGCTGCCCGCTTTGATGCACTTAAAGAACTTATCAGCATGACTCGTGCTCTTCGTGCAGAATGTGGAATTGACCCTGCAGAAAAAATCAATATTGCTGTTCTTATTGAAAAGGGAAGTGCCGCAGAAGTTGCCCGTGAAAAAGTTGAAATGATTCAGCTGCTCGCCGGAATTGCAAAAGTTGATTTTGTTGATACAAAACCTGCAAGTTCAATCGGAACTGTTGGAAAAGGCTTTGAATCATTCATCCTTGTAGACGAAAATATCAACAAGGAACAGCTTATTGCCCGCTTCCAGAAAACTTTGGAAAAAGAACAGGGCTATGCAAGAATGAGCGAAAACAAACTCAACGGAAACTTTGCAAAACACGCTCCTGCAAATCTTGTAGAAGAAGAAAAAGCGCGACTTGCCGAAAGCCAGAGAAAGATTAAGACTTTGGAAGGATATATTCAGGATTTGAAGTAAGATAAGCAGATAGCTGTTAGTTTATTGAATCTGCTAACCGCTATCTGCTAACGACTTAACTTGGATGGATGAATGAAAAGAGGATTATCAGCAATTTTTTTATTAATTACATTTTCTCTTCTCCTGACCGGGTGTTTTTCTGAAAAAGATAGTCCGTTTTACGACAGTGAATGGATTATGCAGAATATTGACAATAATGGTGAACTCTATTATCATCACTTGATTTTATCTCCCGGTCATAAGGTAATGCTTAGGGCTTCTTATGCGGATTCATCGAATATTATTGTCTGGACGGGAACATATAAAATTAATGCAAAGAAATTTGATTTTAATTTTACGGAATGTGTTCGTTTTGAAAATGGTGAAGTCGTTGGAAAATACACATCCGGACAATTAATAAAATTTTACGAAGGCGAATTCTTTTATTCGGTTGGGCTGATTGCTGGTGAAGACAAAAATGAAG
>JAILCM010000258.1 GCA_024680155.1 Treponema sp. | reverse complement strand
GGATTTTGGTCAAATAAGATACATTTTAGATTATGGTTAAAGCTGTATTTGCTGGATCTTTTGATCCTCCTACAAACGGACATCTTGATATTATTAAACGTGCCTCACAATTGTTTGATTCAATTGATGTTGTAATTTCGTATAATCCGCAGAAAAAATATCTTTTTTCAGAAAATGAACGATATGAAATGATGCAGGAAATTGTAAAAAATTATAAAAATGTTTCTGTTCATATCTGGCAGGGATTAATTGTTAAATATGCTGAAAAAGCTGATGCAAAAGTTCTTATTCGAGGCATTCGTTCTACAAATGATTTTGTTTATGAGTTTGAACTTGCTCATATGAATCAAAATCTTAATCCTAAAATAGAAACTTTATTTTTACCGACAAAAGAAAAATATAAAATCATAAAATCAAGTTCAATTAAAGAGCTTGCAATGTTTGGCGGCGACATAAGTAATATGGTTCCCGAAATTGTGGAAAGGGCAGTAAAGGAAAAACTTTCTGATAATCAGCTTAAAAATAGTGAAATTATGCTTTAAAGCTTTTGTTTTCTAAAATTTTTAGTCGGATTTGAGTTTTTTTTATATTTTTAAATGACATTTTTTTAAATTTTGTTTGACAAAAGGTTATTTTTTAGTATACTTAGTTGACACTCTGATTGGAACTGTTGTATATTAATTCTCAGTTATATCAGAATTTTTATAGTGAGGTTTAATAAATGGCAGTACCTAGATCAAAAACATCAAAGGCCGTTACAAAAAGACGTCAGAGCATCAATATGAAGCTCAAGGCTCCTCAGCTTGTTGAATGCAACAATTGTGGAAATCTTGTTCAGTCTCATCACGTATGCCCAAAATGTGGTTTTTACCGCGGACGTCAGATTATAACACCGGAAACAAATGCCTAATTAGGGAGAAAAAAAATGGACGAATTGTTCGAAAAAATCCAGAAATTGATTGCTGAAAAATTGGAAATCGAAGAAAGCAAAATTACTTTAGATTCTTCTTTCAGAAATGATCTTGGCGCAGACAGCCTTGATACATACGAATTGGTTTATGCCATCGAAGAAGAACTCGGTGTAAACATCCCTGATGAAAAAGCTAACGAATTTGAAACTGTTCGCGATGCTTACGATTTCATCAAATCTGAACAGGGAAAATAATTCCGTAAAGATTGGGTTATTGAAAAAGTGCAAGCTTTAAAGCTTGTGCTTTTTTTATTTTAAATGATTTCTTTTCCGGACAGGATGAAAAATGAAAGCTTTACCAAAAAAAACAAAACAAAATAAATCTATAAGCTCAACAAATCTGACTAAGCAAAGAAAAATTGCTCTTGAAGAATTTTGCAAACGTGTAAACATCAAAGTTAGAAATTTTGAGCTTTTGGACCAGGCTTTTCATCATCGTTCTGTTTCAAATGAAAAAGCGCATTTAAAAAATAACGAGCGTCTTGAATTTCTTGGAGACTCAGTTCTTGGAATTGTAACTGCAACTTATCTTTATACAACACTGGAAAATCCAGAAGGTGACCTTGCAAAAATAAAATCTGCGGTAGTTTCTGAAAAAGCTCTTGCACCAATTGCCGTTGAAATTGGGGTGGATAAACTTTTAGTATTAGGTCACGGTGAAGAAATGACTGGCGGAAGAACAAAACCCGCAATTTTAGCAGATGCAATGGAAGCTATAATTGGCGCGTATTATCTTGATGCCGGTTATAAAGCGGCCGAAAAATATGTGCTTTCGTTTATAATTCCTGAAGTAAATAAGGTTTTGGATGGCGGAATGAAGGATTTTAAAACTTTACTCCAGGAAGCCGTTCAAAAAAATATGAAAATCTGCCCGAAATACGAACTTACAGGAAAAAAAGGTCCAGACCATGACCAGACTTTTTTAATGTGTGTTCATGTTGGAGATAAAGTTTTTGGTCCCGAAGCTGGAAAATCCAAAAAAGATGCCGAGCAGAAAGTTGCAAAAGTAGCTTTGAATGCACTTTTTAAATAACGCTCAAAAAAAAATCAAAAATCAAACTTATTTTAATGAAAATTTCTAAACTCTCTGTTATAATTTACTTATGAAAAGTAAATCTCTTTTATTCTATTTAATTTGTACGCTCGCAGTTGGGGCTACAGCATTTGTTCTTTCAATTACAGATAGTTTTGAAAAACTTGAATACCGTTCTTATGACCTTCTTTTAAAATTAAAGAAAGATCCGCCGTCATCAGATAAAATTGTTCAGCTTAATATTGATGATGGTTCCATAAATCAGCTTGGTGACTGGCCTTGGTCCCGCGATATTTTTGCCGATACGCTCATCCGAATGAAGGAACTTGGTGCAGCTAGCGCCGTATTCGATATTGAGTACATTTCGCCTGCTCCACTTGCCGTTCCAAAAAATATTAAAAACACAATCAGCAGTAAAATTTACGAAACTGAACTTCTTACAAACGACCTTGTTCAGTCTATTCCGCAGGTTGTAGACGCAGGTTATTCCAAAGCCGAAGTTCACGATTTTGCAGACCAGCTTATAAGCGATTATCTTTATCCTTCTTATACCGATTTATACGATTATATCGATACCCATGCCACCCAGAACAACGACGAACTTTTTGGACAGGCAGTTCAGTTTTTTGAAAATACATGGCTTACTGTAAATAACGCAGATTTGGGCTATTCAACCATTACTAAGGAAGATATTGATTATATTAGAAACAGAATGCTTACTTATAACGTTAAAGATGAAAAGAATTTTGTTTATATTGATAATGAATATACATTTAGAGATACCTACGATGGTAAAGATAAAGGATTTACGCCGGCTCTTCATAGTTTGATTGAACGCGCTAAAGGTGTTGGCTTTACAAATTCAAACATCGACAGTGATGGTACACGACGAGGTATGGAACTTTTGTATGAATATGACGGAAAATACCTTGGTCAGCTTGTATTTGCGCCGCTTCTTGATATTCTTGATACAAAAGAACTTATTCGTACTAAAAACAAACTTATTGTAAAAAATGCAAAAGATTTAGTTAACGGTGGAAGAAAAGATATTACAATTCCTCTTGATGAACATGGTCGTATGCTTATTAACTGGCAGCACGAAAGTGATTCAAAAGCTACTGATAAGTGGTTTGGTTTTAATTATACCGCAGTAAGCAGCATTTATCATTTAAAGCTTCTTGAAGAAAATATTCTTAACAATCTTGATTTGATTATTAACAGCAACGCAAGTGACCCTGCAAATTATTTTATTTTTTATGATGAAGAAGGGTATGCGCTTCCTTATCTTGCAGAAATTGAAGACCTTCTTGCATTTTATGACCAATGTACAGAATATAAATCATTCCTGCTTTCAAAATGTACAGGCTACGATGTAAACGGCATTCCGTATGATGGAATTTACCCTGAAGAATATGCTGAATATTTTGGATTAAGAAACGAATTCTTTCAAAAAGCCCGCGAATTCTGTAATAAAGGTTACCTTGATACAATTCTTCAAACTCAGGAATTTACAAGCGAAATTCAGAAAAATAATACAATTGATTTGTTTAATCAGATTGCAGAAAACGTTAATGCATATATAGA
This sequence comes from Treponema sp., assembly GCA_024680155.1. Classification (GTDB taxonomy): domain Bacteria; phylum Spirochaetota; class Spirochaetia; order Treponematales; family Treponemataceae; genus Treponema_D. Next base: position 1,976 of record JAILCM010000258.1, on the reverse strand, counting down.
AAACTTTGCTCTTCTTAAAAATGAACTTGACGGAAAATATTGTGTAGTTGGTATGACAGCCGCTTCTACAACAGATATCGGTGCTACTCCATTTGCTAAACAGTACGCTAACGTCGGAATCCATTCAAATATCATGAACACAATTCTTACAGAATCATTTATTACTGTTTGGCCGTGGTATATTGCTTTAGCAGTTTCTTTTATAGTTTCGCTTTTACTCGGATTGCTTTTGTTTAAGGCTTCAAATGGACTTCAAAATACAATAAGTGGAATTGTTCGCGTTGTTGTAATGTTTGTTTTTGTTATTCTTTTTGTTGTTTTTGACATTTATATTCCTATAGTCTTAAATGTTTTTGCCTTCCTTTCTGTTGATTTCTTGATTGGACTTGCATACCGCTATCTTTCTTCAAGTAAAGAAAAACGCTACATCACACAGATTGCTTCTTCTTTTGCAAACAAGGATACAGTTGAACAGCTTCGTAAAAATCCTGAAATGTTTAATACAAAAGGTCTTAAAAAATACATTACCGTTTTGTTCAGTGATGTTCAAAAATTCTCTACTTTGAGTGAAAAACTTGGTAAAATTTACGGTGATGAAGCTCCAAATAAACTGGTCGAAATCTTAAATGAATACCTTGGTGATATGTCGAATGAAATTCTTAAAAACAACGGAAATATCGACAAGTATGAAGGTGATGCAATTATTTCTATGTTCGGTGCTCCAGACCCAGGAAATCTCTACGGAAAAGAAGGATGGGCTTACCAGTGTCTTGATGCGGCTGTAAAAATGAAGAAATGTGAGGAAATCTTTAATAAAACTCATGCAGAATTGTTTGAACCAGTTGAAGTTAAGAAAGCTGATGGAAGCACGGAAATTGTTCAGCTTGCACCGTTGCAGACTCGTATTGGTATAAACTCTGGAGAAGCTTACGTTGGTCTTATGGGAAGTAAAACTGCAACATTCAGTAAGTTGAATTATACAATGATGGGCGATACTGTAAACCTTGCGAGCCGTCTAGAAGGTGCAAACAAAGCGTATAAATCATGGATTATGTGTTCGGATGATACATGGAACCTTGCAAATTCGGGCGAAAACGAAGGAAAACTTGTTGCACGTAAACTTGATAAAATCAGGGTTGTTGGACGTTCTACACCAGTTCAGCTTTATAATATTATTGGTTTTACAAACGAACTTACAATTGCTCAGCGTGAAGAAATTGAAATTTTCCATGCAGGACTTGAAAAATACGAAAAACGTGATTTTGTAAATGCTGGAAAACTTTTTATGCAGGCAAATGCAATTGGAGATGGAGACCCGACTGCATTTATTTTTGCTGAACGATGTAAACATTATATAGAAAACGGAGTTCCAGAAAATTGGGACGGCGTAATGAATCTTACAGAAAAATAAAATTTGATTTTTTTACAAATAAATTTTTCTGATAATTAGTGGTATAATCTTTGTTATATTTGTAATTTTTTTTAAAGTTACATTTTTATAATAAAGGAGGTTTTTGAATGAAGAAGAATTTGTTCATAATAATTCAAAGTGTGTTTATAATATTTATTTTTTCTGGCTGTGATTTGCTTCTTTCTATGCTTGGCGGAAGTTTGGAAAATGATACGCAATATACTTATGAAATAAAGAATGCTTCAAAATATAAAAATTCAAACTGGTATTTAATTAAGCAAAATAATTCAACTGATTATACAGTTCAACCTTATGCTACTGGTTATATTGCTAATACTTCGCGAAGTGCAGAAATAAATGAAGATTCTGAAGAAAGTGATGAAAAAGCTATTAATTTATCTGATATTATAAAGAATCAAAATAAAGATGGATTTTCTACTTGGAATGATACCGAATTAATTCGCAAAATTGATGAAGATTTTGCAAAAAAATATGAAGCTTCTGCAGAAAGGGCTTCAGCTACAAAAGTTACGTCAACAATTCAAACTGCTTCACACAAAGTTGG
>JAILCM010000243.1 GCA_024680155.1 Treponema sp. | reverse complement strand
GAGCATTTCGAAAATCGCAGGCGTTATTATTTGCCTTGTTGGACTTTATTTTATCAACAAGTAATCAAAGGCACGCTGAAGATCTGACTCATAGTCAACATTAATCAAAATAACCTTCTCCCCTGCTTTCTGAAAGCCTTCGATATTCTTTTGATTATCAGCTTTTAAGTCTTCGGCGCTTAGGTCGCTGTCATCCCATCTTGCTTCTATAACAGATGCATGGGCTTTGATTTTATCGAAATTTGAATCGATATAAGAACCGGTCATGGCCAGGCAGAGGAACTGTATGGACTTCTGATATTCGGCATCAAAATCTTTGCGCCAGTCAAAAGGAATGTAACAGCCTTCAACAATCAGATTCTGATTATTTTCGATCGCGGTTTTTATCATTTCCCGTACAATCGGCCAGAGGTAGCCGGTTAATTTATCATCATCCATTGGGGTAAGCGTGGTGTTTCCGCTGCGAATCAGCCCCATCTTCAGATGATCAATGCTGAGATAAGGCATTTTGTATTTTTCCAGCAATTTTTGTGAGAGATTGGTTTTTCCTGTATGTGATGTGCCTGCGATTAAGATAATCATAATTAGTCCTTCAGTGATGGATGACCTAAAAATTACTTTCGCAATTTTTTTAACGGTCTTCTATTTAACACCGGCCGCCAGCGGCCTTACACACTTAATAAACCGCAACTGTGTCTTATCATCCACATACCCTTGGACCCGGTAGAACTGATGGGCTTGAGTTCTGGTGCCGCCAGAGTTCAGGCGTACTGTATTGATTTTATGGTCGAGAGCCCACTGCTCTGCCCGCTTCAAAAGTGCACTGCCAATTCCCTGTCTACGGAAATCTGATGATACAGCAAGGCCCAGAATATTCGACATCGGAGGAAAATACAGTACATCATATCTTTCAATATGAATTACACCGGCAACACGGCCCTGCACTTCCGCAACAAAAACAGCTTCCCGCTTCGCATCAAGACCGGCAAACTGTTTTTTGACAATTTCAAGCGTGCACTCAGCATATCCCAAATCTTTTTGAAAAAGATTGCACATCTGTGGAATGTCAACGACTGTTGCTTCTCGAATTTTTAAATCATTCATATTGGCTTCTCCTTCGATCAAGAGCAAGTGCGAATAATCCAAGTATAACAAAAATAATTGATTTAGAAACTAACGCTGGCAATGGAATTTCAGCACCGGATGCAAATTGAACCGCAGATTGAGTAATCATCATTACGGCAACAACAATAATCGACTGTAATAAAATCGCGTACAAAACTACGCCAAAAGAATCCTTTTTTCTTAGGAGGATCAGAGAAATAAAACATAATGGAGAGATAATACCAAGATCCAAAACATAGGTAGGTTCTGTCGTATAATTTTCTATCAAACTCAAAGAAGTTCCATTGAGGATAGTTGGAATTATATCCGGCCACCATGCAACGCAAAGTGAGATCCCAGAAAATATCAAAAATGCTGCATCAGATTTTTTCAGTTCAAAAGAATAATTGTTCGCGCTTAAATCTCTCATTCTCTTAATCAGAGTAAAAAATAGCAGAGAAAACAGAATTACATATAAAACAAAAATACGATTATATTTTACACCAATGCACAAGCTTACTACATAATACAGACTTATCGCTTCGATTGAGACAAGACGTAACTGAGTTTTGTCAGTACTGGCCCGCAAGTCTTTTATTAATGAAATTACAAAAAGCGGAACAAGGAAAAACAAGACACACAAATCAGAACCAATAAAAATCGGGGCCTTAAAATATGAGTCATCTTTATAGATTCCGCTTCCAAAAAGTTTTACTTCATCACCATATTGATTGATGTACGACCAGGCATTGGAAAAATCCAGTGATAAAATTCCGCAAAGGGCAACAATAATCAAAAGCAGAATGATTATGATTTCTGGTAGCCTTTTTTTCATTTATCGTTTCCTCCTAAAAAACTAATTCTCTGCCCCTCACAATCAACAAGAGCATCTACGCCAAACGGAATAATACATTTTGGGGATGCATGACCTATATTTACGTTATAAACTATAGGCAATGAAGAATCTGCGACAACTTCACAAAGCAGTTGTTTATAATCATCATAATAAACTTCATCCATCGGTTTCCCTACAATAATTCCGCTGATTACAGAAAAAATGCCCGTTTCTTTCAGTTTTATAAGCATTTTTTTATACAAGGCTGGAGGCGTTTTTTCTTCACTAGATTCAAGAAGCAGGATTTTACCTTTCCATTCTTCCAGAGAAGGAAACAATTGATATTTTGTGCATAAATCAACGGTATCAGGATAACGGCTGTTATCAAACATATCATAAATACTTTCTATGCAGCCCCCAAGAATTCCTCTTGAAAGACAGATGATTGCAACTTTTTTTGTCATTTAATTATCCCCTATAGTCCCAAAATGTTTCTTTCCATGCTCTCGCGTATTCTACCGGAGCCTTCTTCTATATGCGACAAAAATGTGATGATGAGTTTTTGTTTTGGAAGAACGTAGCATTTTTGCCCCCATTTGCCGTTGATGGAAAATCCGTTTTTATATTTCCAGATGAAAAATCCGTAGCCGCCTTCTTTGTTTGTCTGCTGAACTGAAGTTGCAAGTTCGACGTATTCTTTTGAAACAATCTGCTTGCCGTT
>JAILCM010000123.1 GCA_024680155.1 Treponema sp. | reverse complement strand
GATTAAAAGAGAAATCGGAGTTCCTGTAGTTTTTCCTTCAAAAATGCCTGAAAGAATTTCAACTTCGTCTGGTTCTTTGCGGGCAGTTACAGCGGCATTGAGTTTTCCGTCAGTTCCGTTTGCACCAGGCTTTCTTCTGTCGAGTGCACGCTGGATAATTTCTTTATTTATTTCAAGACCGGCAGGACATCCGTCAATAATACAGCCCAATCCAATTCCGTGACTTTCGCCAAAAGTTGTTACTTTAAAATTTGTTCCGAATGTGTTTCCTGCCATTTTTTTTGCCCTCTTTAATGATTTTATGTTACTAATTATAGAAACTTAACCGAAAAATGCAACGGTGCAAATTTATTATAATTTATTCTTTTAATGCGTTTGCCCTTACTTAAAATCCTTTTTCGCGTAAGCCTGATACCAGCTGAACGTAGAATTCACGAATATCAAAATCTCTGATGTTTTCGCGTTTTAAATCAATCATGTCTCCGTGAGTGATTCCTCTAAGATGTGGAGCCGTAAGAAAAGTTTTGGAACTTCCCCATTCCCAGGAATTTTCTGCAACAAGTCCGTCGTTCGGGCCGTCGTAGTGTTTTACCATAGGATATGAAAAATTTAGCGGAAAGTGACCTGAAACAGCGCATTTCATTTTTGCACCGACGCTCGCGTAATAAACCAGCGGCGAATCAATTGCTTTTTTATTAAAGTCGTTGCAAAAATCTTGTGTCAGGCAGGAAACAGCAGATAAAAAATCAGGATTTTTGTCGCCGAGTTTTCGGAAAGCTTCGTTGTATATTTCTGAAACGCGCTTTTTCATTTTATCGGAGAATTTGTTCAAGAGTTTTCCAGCGTAAACGCATCCACGGTGAGGAGTGCAGATTGTTGTAAGGCTTGCGACGTGTTTATCCATTCCTTCAAAACAAATTGCTTGTCGTGAATCAAGTCCGCCTTTTGAGTGGGCAATAATATTAACCTTTTCGGCACCAGTTTCTTTTATTATTTCTTTGATTCGTTCTGCAATCTGCTTTCCGCACAGTTCAACAGAAGCGGCAGATTCCTGACTTCCGTAGAAAAGTTGAGCTCCGTTGTCCTCAAGTTCCTTTGGAATTCGTCCCCAGTAATTAAAATATTCCAAATCCCTAAAGAAAACGCCGTGAATCAGCAGAATCGGATATTTTGTCTTGCAAATCTGCAGAGCTTTTCTGGCTTGATTTACAACAATTTTTGCGTCTTCAACTTTAATTTCGTAGATTGTTTTACTTAAGATGATAAAAAGCATGATGAGGTGCGCAATCGGAATCATTCCGCAGATTATTCCCCAAACTCTGATTTTGATTCTAAGCTGCTGACCCGTAATGTAAACGCGGATAATTCCGTTCCAAAAAGTGATTCCAAGGAAAATGGTCGCAATAATTACGTACGGAATGTAGTTTTTATACGATTCGAACATTCTTTCATTGTAGGTTTCGTATAAAGTATAAATGCATAAAATCACGCTGAAAAACAGGGCGATAAGAAAAATTATCAGAAGTTCGTTTCCGTACGAAAGGTGAGTGAGCCGTTTTGAGTGAAGACGGATTTTTTCGTACTTAAAATATGGAAAAATTTGGAGCGAAACAAACGCAAGGCAAAGCGGAATTATAAAAAACTTGAATGCCTGAAATTTGTAATTGAAAAAATAAATATTCGAGCAGAAAAATAGCACGACTGCGTAAGCCCATCTGTTCAACTCTTTTCTTAAATGCATAAAACCCTCATGCTGTTTTTTTTATTTATTGAAATTATAGCAGAAAAACACTATTATATTCAGCAAAATATTTTATTACAGAGGTGAAAATATGAATATTTTCAGAGGTGCTTTTACAGCCCTTATTACGCCGATGACCGCAGATGGGTCGGTAGATTTTGATGGATTTCGTAAGAATGTAATTTTTCAGCTTGAACAGGGAATTGATGGTCTTGTTCCTCTTGGAACCACCGCAGAAACTCCAACTTTGGACGAAAAACCTGGCAGCGAAGAAGACAAAATCATTAAAATTGTTTTTGAAGAAGTCCGAAAATACGAAAAATCCTCTGGCAAAAAAAT
>JAILCM010000127.1 GCA_024680155.1 Treponema sp. | reverse complement strand
GATTTTCCGTCACCGATTACTACAATTTTTCTTCCTGATTTAATACAAGCTTCTATTGCAAGGTCTGCACGTTTGTAACCAACTAACTGTCCAAAGAAAAGATAGAAATCTTCTGGTTTTCGCGGATTATCTAGGAATTTTTCGATAGCACAAGGAGGGTAGATTATATCGGCATTTCGGTTGTAGTAGCGGTTAATTCTGGAAGCAACATAATGAGAATTTGCAACAAAATGGTCTACAAGATTGCTCGACATAACATCCCACTGGCGAAGTCCTGGAATCATTTTTTTCATAAAAAATCTTACAATCGGATTTGATTTTTTGAAATATTCATGGTACATATCCCAAAGATAGCGCATAGGTGTGTGGCAATAGCATATGTGGAAAGCGTCTGGAGCTGGGCATATTCCTTTAGCAGGTCCAGATTCACTTGAAATAATAAGATCATAGCCGGTTAAATCAAGTTCCATAAGGGCTTTAGGCATTAACGGCATGTATTTCTGGTAAAATTTGCGTGCAAAAGGTAAACGGTTTATTTTTGTTGTATAGACCTTATGCTTTTTGATTTCGTCGGAAACTGCATCAGGATTGTAAACGTTTGTGTAAATGTCGGCCTGCGGATACATTTTGCATAAAGTTTCAAGAACTTTTTCTCCACCGCGCATTGTAACTAACCAGTAATGAACGATTGCAACTTTCATAATTAAATAAATCTCCTGAATGTTTCTGTGATTATATCTGAAGTTTTTTGGAACGAATATTTATCTGGAATTGATGCTTTTGAAGGTGCGGGCACATTAAAATTTGCCGTAATTTTTTGGGCAAGGTCTTGAGCGTCCTGCGTTTTAAAGAATGTAACTGGAAAATCTTTGTAAATTTCTTTAAAAACCTTAATATCAGACAAAATTACGTTTGTTCCTGAAATAAGGGCTTCCATAGGCGGCATTCCAAAACCTTCGTACAAAGACGGTTGAACTAAAAGACGGGCTTTTTTGTAGAACGCCTTTAATTCAGAATCAGAAATCTTTCCTGTAAAAGTTATGTCCTTGTCTTGAAGTTCGGCAAGTTTTATTACAGTTTCTTCATCACCGGAGCGGAAATTTTCAGCGTTGCCTATTATTACAAGCCGTGCATCAAGTCCCTGTTTTTTGCAGATTGTAAAAGCCTCTAAAAGTGTAGAAAGTCCTTTGTGTTTTTTTATATTACCTACAAAAATTATTGAATTGTCTTTAGGAGCCGAATCTGGCGCTGATACATCGGTGGCCCCTTCAGTATTTTTTGTATTGGTATCAGTTCCATCATCATTTATGAACCATTCTGGAACTGAATTATAAGTTACAACAAGCGGAGTGTTTTTAGGTTTGAGTTTTTGCTTGATTCTGTCTGCCGAAAACTGTGAAACTGTAAAAACTGCTTTTGAACGATTGACTGCATTCTGGTAAAAGAATTTTCGTGCAAAAGTTCCTGTTTTGGAAGAAAGTCCCGGCACATCAAGAAAAACAATATCGTGAATTGTAGTAAAAACGGGAATTCTTATTCCGGAAGGTACATTGCAATAAGGTGAATAATATAAATCGCATTCATTTATACGTTTACACAAGTCTTTTGGGAAAAATAAAAGTTCCTTAATGCTGAAAGTTTTTATATCTGTGTACAGAATTTCTGATTTATCTTTGTATGCAAGAAGTTTTTCAGCCTGATTCTGTGAACAAAGCAAAATACAGTCATTATTTTTTGTAAAATAGGGCAGAAGAGATTCAAGATAAGTTCCAATTCCGCCGCTTCCAAGCATTCTGCAATCAATAAAAAGTTTCATTTTATTATTATAGATATAATATAGAAAGAAAACAATATCGTGTTGTTTTTATATAAAAAAAATGATACTCTTTTTGTATGAAAAAAAGCAGATTGGTGATTTTTTTTGTTATCTTTTTTTATTTTCTGGACTCTCTTTCTGCAAAATCTAGCAACAATACGCAGGTAATAAAATCTGGACATTGGGTTTATGATGCTCTTTATTCAATAAGTTCAGAATCTAAGTGTTCCTATTTTTTGAGTAATCAGCCGCTTTCTGTAGGAGAACTGAAATTTTACTTGAAGAATATTCCTTATGAAGAACTTTCTGAATCTGGACAGCGTACCTACGATAAAATTCAGGCTTTTCTTACAAAAAATGATGATTTTTTTGCTGAACAGGATTTACGTTTTTTTATAAATGCTAAAATTGCTCCAGAGTTTTATTATAAAACAAATCCCGATATTCCATGGTCGTTTGCATATAATTACAAAGATTTTGCACTTACAATTCCTCTTATTATTGGTTTTTCAGATTATGTTACTATTGAACCTGACTTTTTTATTGGGAAAAATTTTAACGATTCTGCATTACCCCAAAATTTTACAAATATTCCATTTGATGGCGGACAGTTAGAATTTTTATTTCCTCGTTTTGCTTATGGAAATACTGGGCTTTATTTTGAAAA
>JAILCM010000177.1 GCA_024680155.1 Treponema sp. | reverse complement strand
ATTGCAGAATGGAGTATTTTTTTAATTTTGGAGTAGTTATTTTGTTTTGTATTTGTATTATAAATAATAGTTAGTTTTGCCTAACTATATAAATATTTTCGAGGTGAATTTATATGAATAAAATACAAGATTCGCGGGAAATGCTTGTAAAAGGCCCTGTTTTTCGCACAATGCTTTCTCTTAGTGTTCCAGCCGTTTTGGGAATGGTTGTGATTGGACTTTACAATTTTATGGATGCTGTTTTTGTTGGCCAGATGGTTGGTCCCCTTGCAATGACAGCGGTAAAGGTTTCGTATCCATTTACCCTTATAAACAGTGGAATTGCAACTCTTGTAGGACAAGGTTCAGCTTCGGTTCTTTCACGTGCAATTGGAAAAGAGGATAAAGACACTGTTGACCGCATTTTGGGCAACTTAATTTTTCTAGTTTCTCTTCTTTCGGTAATTGTGATTGCCGCGGGTGTGATTTTTACAAGACAGCTTTTGGTTCTTACAGGAGCAGAAGGCGAGGTTTTAGAAGAAGCAGTCAGATATTTAAGAATTGTTTTTTGTGGTTCCCTTTTTGTAAACCTTGGCCAGTCTACAAATATGATAATGCGTGGCGAGGGAAAGCTTAAAAAAGCAATGATAATTATGGCCGCAAGTGCAATTTTAAACATCATCCTTGACCCTGTGTTGATTTTAATTTTTGGAAAAGAAAATGGAATTCTTGGGGCCGCTTACGCAACAATTATTTCACAGGCCGTTTTAATGATAATGTCTTTCTTTTACTTTATAAAAAAGAGCGACACAGTTCGTATTCACAAAATTAGAATTGACGGAAAGATTTCTAAAGAAGTTTTAGGTGTAGGATTTTCGGCAATGCTTATGCAGGTAATGTCCATGATTCAGCAGACAATTCTATACAATACTGCTTCAAAATGGGGAGGCAGCGAATGGCAGACAATTTTGGGAGCCGCTTTAAGTCTACAAGCCTTTTCTTTTATTCCGCTTTGGGGAATCAGTCAGGGGTTCCAGCCTGCAATTGGTACAAATTATGGCGCAAAGCTTTTTGATCGAGTTGCTTCTTTCACAAAAACTTTTATGTTATCTTCGACTGTCGTTGCACTTATTTTTTATATCCCAATTATGTGTTTTCCTGGAAAAATGCTTTCTATGTTCATTACTGATTCTGCAATAGCAAAAATGGGAGCTCCAATGCTCCGCGTTTTATTTGGAGCCTATATCTGCTACGGAGTTTTGATTCTTTCCATCACATTCTTTCAAGCTATTGGAAAAGCGGGGGCCGCTTCTATTTTAGCCCTGGCACGCCAGCTAGTTTTATTTTTGCCGCTTGTTGTAATTCTTCCACATCTGTTTGGACTTGAAGTACGGGGAGTTTTCCTTGCTCAGCTTATTACAGACCTTTTTGTACTTTTAATTGCAATTATTCTTTTAGCATGCGCCTTTAAAAAAATGAAAAAAAATAGCTGATTGAAATAACATTTTAATTATGCAAGAATATTCAAAGATGACAACAGACAAAATTTTTCTAAGCTATATGCACCTGATTAGCAGCAAAGAAGGTGAAGAAATTTACCGACTGAACGAACCTGCGGGCGAAGGAATTATGCGTCACACTCATATTGCAAATGGTGTTGAACTAGTTTATTCAGAACTGGAAGAACAAAATCCTACGCTCCAGGAAGAACAAAAAGCTTTTGACATGTTAGAAATTATGTACATTGTTGATGGACATGCAGAATTTGAGCTTGCTAACCGACACTTTGTAAGCGGCGAAAAAGGCGATGTAATGATTTTTAACAGTCAATCAGCAGTTAGAAGAACTGTTCTTGGAAAAAGCGGCATGAACTGTATCAGCTTAATTTTATTCACCGAAGATGCCATTTTATTTTTGAATGACTTTTTACAAACAAAGACTTTCTCCAAAGAAATTTTTTTTCCTTCTATACGAAGCAGCAAAGGAGTAATGACAATTTGCGGTAGTGAGCTTTTAGAAAAATTATTTTTAGAGACAATAAAGCTTCCTTCTATATATTCAAAATTTAAAACAAAGCTTTGCATAACTCAAATTATTTTAAATCTGATGGAAATATGCAAAAAAAATGAAAGCTTAAAAAATGGCCAGAATGACCTTGAAGGAAAAGAGCTAAAAGAATCATCTGATTTATATTTTAGCGGTACAACTGGCAGAAAGGTTCAAAATGTCAGAAGACTGATAAATGCAAATCTAGAAAATGAAATTAGCATAGAGGTGCTTTCTCAAAAGGTAAATCTAAACCGCACTACCATGCAAAAAGTTTTTAAGGAAATGTACGGACTTACGGTGAACGAATACAAAACAAAAGCCCGTATTCAAAAGGCAAAAAATCTGCTTGCTACAACAGATTTTTCTATTACCAAAATATCAAGCCTCTGCGGATATGTAAACGCAAGTAAATTTTCGGAAGTCTTTAAAAAGCAGGAAGGTATTCTGCCAAAAGATTTTAGAAAAGAAATATAAAAAAGAGCTAAAAATACTTGAGCACAAAAATCACCTCACTCTGCAAATCCAATTCAAAATTTCATCTTCCTAAAAATTTATTATTTACTTCATCCTTTCTGCCATTTCTTCCGGTCTTAGAAGAGCCATTCCAGCATGGCCAATGTCCTTCATTTCAACAAATTTAGTTGAAGGAAAATTCTTATTCATAAAATTAAAATCTTTTTTACGTTCTTTATATTCGCTTTCGGCATACCAGTATTCAATTTTTGTAGAAAGAGCTGGCATCTTTTTTTGCATTTTATAATTATTGCAGGAATCAAAGGTATTCCATAGAGTGCGATTAGAAACAAAATTAAAAACTTCGGCAACATATTCCAGATCTTCTTTTGAATATTCGTCAGTTGCAAATGCTTTTTCCAAAAGGTCAATTCCACCAAGTTTTCCCATCCACATCAAAGAAAAATCTTTAAGAGCAATCCATCTTGTAAAAATCCACGGTTCTTTATATGGAGTAATTCCGCCGTCAATAAAAGCATTTTCAATTTTTACATTTTGATTTGCCAACAGCCTAAGAACGATGGAGCCTCCCATTGAGCAGCCGTAAATTGCATCAACTTTTGTGATATTGTTTTCGTAAAGCCATTGTTCAATTCCAGCGACAATCTGTTCAATGCTTGTAAAATTACTTTCAGGATTTTCTTTGTCGTAACCTGGGAGAGATGGAATAAGCACATGATAATCATCTTCTAAATATGGAACTACATACTCAAAGTAATCCCAATAAACAAGCGAGGGATGAATCAAAAGGCAAACCTTTTCATTTTGAGTACCAACTTCGTGCATGGTGATTTTTGTAGGATTTGTTTTTCCTCGCGGTGCAGAAACGGCACATAAAATAATTGTGAGGATAACAAAAATAGAAAAGAGGATTGTGAGGATTTTTAGAAATAGTTTTGATACTTTTGACATTGTTTTACCTTCTCACGAACGAAATTTGAAGCTCCACCAAGTTTACTCATTGTTTAGTCCAGATGGCACATAGCAGGAACAAGATCAAAACAATCCACATTCCTGATGGCATACCTGCGTATTTCATTGTTTTTCTCCTCGCATGCACTCCGCATACATCAAATCAATTCGTCCGGGCACAACTTCGCATGCGGTGATTTTCCAACCGTTGCTTTCTATAAAATCCGAAAACTCTTTTGCAGTCCACTGATGTTCAAAATGGATTCCCACAAGCCTTAAAATTTTTGCCCAGAGATTTTCTTTTTTCTCTGCAGTACGATGAATAAATGTCGGGCAGATAAGAAGTCCGTCATTTACCAGCACGCGGTCAATTTCTAACAAAACCTTTTCTGGATTAGGAACAACATGAAGTGCATTGGCAATTATTACAATATCAAAAGACTTATCTTCATATTGCAAATCGCTGGCGTCGGCAATTTCAAAAGTTACATTTTCAGGTACCTTTCCCTTTTTTGCCTGCGCAATCATATCAGGAGAAAAATCTGTAGCGACAATTGTTTTTGCAGACCAGGCAACATTTTTTGCAATCATCCCCGGACCCGTCGCAAGCTCCAAAACTCTTTTGCCCGTAACAACCTCTCCAATGTGAGAATACATATAATTATATATATTTTTCTGTGATTTCATTGTCAGTGAATAAATGGGCGCGAACTTGTCCCAGATTGTTTTACTCATCTTTATCTCCAAATTAAAAATCTTAAAACCGCATAATCAAGTCCAGCAACCGCAAGTGCCATTAAAGTACTGTAAACACAGCCAATTAAAAATGCTTTGAAATGATAAAAATAATCCTTGTACCCTTTGCAGCCTTCTGTTCCTGGAATTACAACCCATTTAGATGTAAGCGTACAGATTATAGGCCAGTCCATAATTAAAAGATCTATTACATTCCAGCTCATTGCAATTATGAAAATGAAAAGAAAAACTGACCAGAAAGAAACTGCCTCTTGCTTAAACTGAAAAAGTCCAAATGCAATAACTGCTCCAAAAATAACGAGAGCACCAATCGTTCCGAACAGACCTGCATTGCGTTTTTGTTTGTCGGTTGGTTCAGGCAAAGTTGAAGCCTCCTGAATATCTTTTGGATAATCGTGCATCATCTTCCACGGAAAGCGGGTTACAATTACATAAACATAAATTATCCAAAGTTCTGACCTGGCAAGTCCTTCGAGAAAAGCTGTAAGTATCATTTTTTTTCCTCCTCACCTTTTAGTAACATGAAAATCACACAGGCTGTCACCGTTTGCAAGGGGTGGAGTACGTGCAACAATCTTTTTGTATTCCGTTTTACATTTTTTCTTAAAACTATAATCAACCGCAACGCCGTCACTATTAAGATATTCAAAAATGATTTTGTTCATTATAAGCGGCATAAGCTTTGCCATAAGATTGTATTGCATAAAATGGACTCCAATTTACACGTTAAAAAATTATTTTCACAATTCTCATTCTTACAGATTTTTCGCAGAATTTAATCATGAGTTTGTGGAAAA
>JAILCM010000070.1 GCA_024680155.1 Treponema sp. | reverse complement strand
ATTCCATAAATCCCGGTCACTCTCTGCATCTGGGAAAGAACGGAAATCCGGATTATAAACCTCTGGCACTTTTGCAACATGTTCGTTGTACCAGTCGCGGGGTTTGCCGTTTCCTTCTCCAAGATTTATTTCGCGAAGCAGATCAGTCTTTGTAATTGATGGGTCCGGTGTTTTAAGGACCTTTTGAATTTCATCTGCAGTCTGGGAAGCCCGATTCAAATCAGAAACGTACATTTTAAAAGTGCCGTCGCAACCTTCGTGATCGGATAGCCACTCCCCTATTTTGTGGGCCTGCGCCTTTCCAAGATCTGTAAGATTCCAGTTTCCCCAGGCACCCACATAACCGTTTACATGATGTTCTGATTGAGTGTGCTGAACTGTGTAAATTATTCTTGAATTCATAGTTTTTAAAACCTCTTGTATTGAACTGAAACAGAATCTCGTTCAAGGCCACATTTTTTATAGAAGGTTTCGTTATCCTCAATTGAAATCAATTGTACTACATGGATTCCTCTTTCAGTCAAAACTTCTTCCAATTCTGTCATCAGCTTCTTTCCAACACCGTGTTTTTTCATTTCAGGAATCACAAAGATTTCAGATACAAAAAAGAAGTCTTCTTCAGCATAAGGATCTACATAACCTAAAAGTCCGCCGACAACAGTTTCATTTTCAACAGCTACAAGTCCAAGCCCTTCATAGTTCCCAAGAATTGCTCTAACTCTTCTTTGCGCACGTTCATCTGTCCATTTTTCATTCCATGGTGCTTCAGAATAAGCAAGGGCCATAGCCTTAGCCAAAGAGGGAATGTTTTTTTCGGTTGCTTTTTGAATAATCATTTTTTCAATATTATAAATTAAACGCTTTCTCCACAAGTTCAAGAGTGCCTTGTATCCCAAGTTTTTCATCTCTAAGATTTACAGGGAACCCGCAGTTCAAAAATGCGTTATAGTTCTCTTTTGAATTAATGCGTTCCAGACAATGGCGGAAATTTTCAAGAGCCGCCTCCGGATCTTTTTCTTCAAGCATCAGACGATACAAAAACTGTTTTTCTTTATCTGGTCTTTCGAAAAATCGATTCACAGAAATCTGCGGATCAGCAAGCATGATCATAACATGGTGCTCATCAGAAATCTTATGAAGAGTCTCGGGACAGATATTAGTATCAACAAAGATTTTCTTTTCTGGAGATTTTTGGATCAGATCATCAAGAATACGGAATTCAAGAATTTCACATTCTTTAGTAACTCCATTTATCCATCGTTCATATTCTTCAGGAGTTCTGCGAATAAAATCATGCCAGTCTTCCAGGTCTCGTGTATAAGTGAGACAAGGAAACTCCGCCTTATCCAATTCAGGCAGCAGCACATCATGATAGTTTTCTTCACAAGCAATGCCATCGTATTTTTGTGCCAGCAATTTTACCATTGTAGATTTGCCAGCATAAGCAGTGCCATTGAAAAAGTAGACGTTTTTAAATTTTGATTCCATAAATATTATTTTGCTCCAATACCACAAGTAGAATCAAGTTCATTTGTTTCTGTTATCATCTTATTCACCCTACCCTACATTTTTTCTGACAATACCAATGATTTCCTCAACAATCGTTTCCAAATCTTTTGAACCATCAATAACATAATCAGATGATGGTAGGATATCTTTGAGCATCTGGAGATAGGCAACGCGCTCATATTTTATATAGTTTTCCATTTCGCAAAGAATTTCTTCAGAAGAAGCCTCTTTCATATCCCGCAGAACTCTTCTGGCAAGTGCAATATCCAAAGGCGTATCAATGAAGATTGCGCAATCCAGATAATCCTTAATCATATCGTTTTTATACGCAAACGGATAATCTAGGAATAAATAATCATACTTATTGCTGGATATCAATTTATCAATATCATTTTTAAGAGGAGTTAAATTCCAGACATTATCGTCAGCCCCAGCTTTCACCCACTGATAAAAATCTTCTACTTCGCCTTCAAATGAATAATCATCAAAATGAAGCGAAGT
>JAILCM010000065.1 GCA_024680155.1 Treponema sp. | reverse complement strand
TGCATTGAACCAAAAAAGTCTGCACCAATTCGGTCCATTTTATTCATAAAACAAAGACGTGGAACTGAAAATTCATCGGCCTGCTTCCAAACTGTTTCTGTCTGTGGCTGAACACCATCTACTGCACAAATAACAGCAACTGCACCGTCCAAAACACGCAATGAACGTTCAACTTCGGCAGTAAAATCTACGTGGCCCGGAGTATCGATAATATTTATCTGATAATTTTTCCAGTAAGTTGTTGTGGCAGCAGAACAGATTGTAATTCCGCGTTCCTGTTCCTGTGCCATCCAGTCCATAGTTGCCTGGCCGTCATCAATTTCGCCGATTTTGTGAATTTTTCCTGTATAATAAAGGATGCGTTCTGTAGTTGTAGTTTTTCCTGCATCAATGTGCGCCATAATACCAATATTGCGCATTTTGTCTAAATTTGTAGTTGTCATACCAGTTTCCTTAAAGTAAAGATTGTCGGGGCAAGCCCAACAAGGACACAATGAGAATATTCGGTAATTATAGTGATTTTTATGCGGTTTGAAAATACGGCGAATAAAAATGCTTGATTATTACAATTCTTCCACGTTTACAAGTTCAAAGCCGCTGTCTACAAGGGCGCAAATCAAAAGGTCGATGTAGTTGTAAAGAGGGTCGGTGCGGTTGCCCTGAGAAAATCCTACTGCAATCGGGACAATTCCGCCGCCGGTTCTTGCCAAAGTTGAACAATATTCTTCTATCAGTTCAATCGGGTTGGTGTCTTTTGGTAAAAGTTCTGAGTCGTTGCGGTCCTGAAGTGAATTTACATAGATATAGCCGGCATTTTTTGCGTAATTAATAATATCCGGGTCGATTTTGTAAAAAGGAGCGTGCCAGTACAAAGAAAGTTCGCTTCCAGTACACTGGTAATATTCATCTTCGTTGCGGGCAAGTCCACGGCGAATAAAATCTTCATCAATAATAAAACTGTTTTCGGTAAGGTCGGTTGTAGAAAAGAACATTGAAGCAACGCCATAATTGTTCAAATAAATCTGATTTGTTTCCTGCGGGTAACGGCGGATAAATTCTCCATTTAAGAAGAAGGTTCCTTTTGCATTGTATTTGCGCAAAGTTGAAAGTATTCTCGGAAGTCCGTCTGCATTGTCGTATGCGTCAAAAGCAAGGGCAACTTTTACAGGAGCGGCGTGTTTTTCTATACTACTTGCAAAAACGGGTGTTGTAACGGCAGTTCGGCTCAAAGTTCTTACATAAAGTGCATTTTCAAACAGTTTATTCGGTGTAATTCCAGTAAAAACTCTGTAACGGCCGTTCTGCATTTTAAAATCTGGAGTCAATTTTTTGGCAAATCGGTTCCATAGGCAAGTTTCTCTATCATAAGTGTAACAAAGTCCGTTGCTTGAATTTGCGTGAATTACAGTATCATTCGTATTGCCCCAGAATCCGTCTTCTACCGAAGAAAGCGTTATAACTTCCGAAATATCAGTTGTAAAATTCCACTTTTTGATTGTACTCTGCCCGCCAACATAAAGTACGCTACGGTTCACCCAAAGTGCCGAAACAATATTTTCACCAGCAAGCTGACCAATTCGTTCCCAGGAATTAACATCATACACATAAATTGAATCGCCGGCATAAAAAGCAATTTTTGCACCATCAGGAGAAATGAACGGCTTTCCGGAATTTTTTACTTCAAGAATAGATTCAGTTTTATCTGTAAGTTTAAAAACTGAACCAGTTTCTTTTGTTCCGTCATAAGGAAGTTTTTCTAGCCAGACAAGCGGTTCACCAAGATTATTCCAGAAAACAAAAGCATCCACCAGAGAAGCCGTTGAATCTGAATAAGGTTTAGAATACAAAACTTCCATATAATCAAACGAATTACTCTGACGGCGTAAATGAGAAAAAAGTCTGCTGTTTTGAACAAGCACAAAAGATGACATATCTGGACTTGGGCTAAACGTATCTGTCTGCGAATTAAACTGGAACGGAAGACGTCCAATTGTTTTTCCCTGCCCTATAATCCCGGAATAAAGTCCGAGTGTGTAAAGTTCCTTTGTATTTATCTGGTAAACAAGATAATCATCTATATAAATAAGATATTTTGCAGTTGCCCAGTTTACACAGTTAATTGACCCGCGCCCGATTTTTCTGTATTTTTCATCAATTTCTACACCGCGCAAAAGAGCATCGGGATTACAAAAATAAATGCTTCCGTTTTTCTGGTAAACAAGAACAGAACTGTCCGGCGCCCATTTTACAGGAATCTTTTCGTAACTTTGTTCAACATCATCACAAAGAACAACTCTTTTTCCATTTTCTGTATTTTCAAGAACAAGGGTTCCTTTATTAAAACTTTCTTTTTCTATACGGCAAAGATATTTTCCGTTCGAGCTTACTTCAAAATAAGAAACAGGAAGTGAATTTACAGGAATGTCTTCTGCCTGGCTAACCCATTTTAATTTTTTTGTGAGTGATGAATAACGCGCAATTCCATAGCGGTTACGAATTTGCAAAACGGTTCCATTTTCCAAAAGTTCCATTTTTTCCGGGTAGCAGGTTATCAGTTTTGGTGAACTTTCAGGATTTCCGTTTTTAAGCTTTGTATAAAAAAGTGCAGTAAAAGGGTCTGTTCCGGCAGCATCTTGTCTTACAGTAAAAACAAGTTCATCATCTTTATTAAGATCTGCAGAACCAAAAGAATTGCCCGCAAACAAAAATGAGGAATTAAAAATTAAAATTGCAGCTAACAAAACAAGACCGTTTTTTTTCATTTATGCATCTCCGCGCTCAACACAAGAACAGAAAGTTCTTTATCCATATCATCAAGTTTTTGTTCCATGGCACTAAGCTGTTTTCTTCTTGAATCTTTTTTTAGCTGAGCAAATTTTGTAAACATTGCATCAAGAGAATCTTCCGAAGTTTTATTTTCCGAAACTTTAGAATAACCACACCATGGGCAGTAAAGATAATCTTTTTGAATAGTTCTACCACATCCCTGACAAACAGAAACTCCAACAGAACCACCGCTAAAACCTGAATTCGAATACATTTTATTAAAACTCCTTTAAGAGAATGCCTTTTATTTAGCTTTATTTAGAAAGCACAGTCATTGGGTCTACCATTTTTCCATTTTTATAAACAGTAAAATGAAGATGAGGGCCGGTTGAATATCCTGTTGAACCAACAAGTCCAATTTTTGCACCCTGGTCTACCCACTGACCTTTTGTTGCCAGACACTTTGACATATGAGCATACAAAGTCTGGTAGCCGTTCAAATGATCAATAATAATGTAATTTCCATAAACAGGAGAAACCGAAGCTGTTTTTACCCTTCCGCTCATTGAAGCATAAATTGGAGTGCCCTGAACACAAGCCATGTCCGTTCCTGTATGAAATTTCTGTACCTTTTGAATAGGGTCAATTCGCCAGCCATAAGGAGAAGTCCATCTAAAGGTTGATTTAATAGGCATTTTGAAAAGTTCACCCATTGCTTCTTTTAAACTTTGTTTATCAAGTCCAACGCCCGGTAGAAAAAGTTCCTGTCCAACGGTAAGCGTTTCGGTAGAAAGTTCGTTTACATCAAGAAGATTTGTAAGACTTACATTATATGTTTTAACAAGACTGCCTAAAGTGTCGCCTTTTTTTACTTTATAAATAATTCCGTCAACCGAAGGAATCTTAAGTTTTTTTCCTGCCGCAAGCTGACGTACATTTGTAATGTTATTTATAGAAATTAAAGTCGAAATATTTGAAAGTCCGAATCTTTTTGCAATTCCACTGATTGTATCACCGGATTTTACTTTATAAGTTTCAAATGTTACCGGCTGAGTATAAATCTGTGTTCCAGCAATTCCATCCAGAAGATTTCCGTCCGAATCAAAATCCTTGTCGCCTTCCAAAGCAAAAACGCTCATCAGTCGGTCTAGGTTTTCTATATCAGATGAATCAGAAAAATCCAGTTCAATTTGGCCGGTATGAGCAAGTTTATAATTGTAAAAATGGATTGCAAAATAAGAAGCGGCACCTACTGTAAGAAAAATTCCAGTTACAAGAAGGATTTTCGGGAAATTTGAACGTATAAATTCTCCGCAGCGGGTAAGAAACTGCCCCAAAGCAACAAGAGAAGATTTTACGCTTACTGTTTTTGCCACCGCCCCTGCTTTAAAAGTATGACGCTCCGACGGATAAGAAAAACTATAAGCAACTGCACTTTTTTTATTTCTGTTTTTTTGTGCGCGTTCCTGCTGTTGAAATTTTATTGTACTAAGAGTACTTTTTATTGCGGCGTATGTATTTTTTTGTTTCGGCTGACGCTGAACATAACTTATAATTTCCATACATACTCTATCGACATAAAAAGAGAGGTAGTTTAGAATAATAAAGATGATTAGCAGTTTCTTTAAATCAAAAAGAGTGATTATTTTCTTTGTATTTTGCGGACTTTGTTTAGTTCTGCTTTTAGTTCAATATTTCAGGCTTGCACTTCAACCTGCTTCTCCAAGAAAAGAAAATCCGCCTGTAATTGAACGCGGCTCCATTGTTGACCGTACAGGATTCCCGCTTGCAGTTCAGACAAATTTTTACAATGTGGGATTAAATACTAAGGATATAAAAAATAAAGAAATTGCTTTTTGTGAACAGATTGCAGCACCTCTTGGCGTTCCAGCTGATGAATTGATTGAAAAAGTTACCAGCCGAAAAAATGAATTTGTATATTTGCGAAAAAAAATCAGCCAGACAATGTACGAAAATGTAAAATCGATTGCAAACGAAAACGGCTACAGTTTTATCAGTTACGAAAAAATCCCCGGGCGAGTTTACCCAAATTACGGACTTGCATCTCAATTAATTGGTTTTATGGGTGACAACGGAAAAGGGCTTGCTGGAATTGAACTTTCGCAGGATGAAATTCTTTCGCCAAAACCTGGTGACGAAGTTGAAGCCGGTGCCCAGATTCAGGGAAAAAACATCTATCTTACAATTGACGCAAATCTTCAATATAAGTTGGAACAAATTTCAATAAACGCAATGACAAATACACAGGCCGAAAGCATGATGCTTTTAGCGGCAGATTGTACAACCGGAGAAATTCTAACTTACATCAGTTTGCCAGAAGTTAATTTAAATGAATACGGTGCTGCATCAGAAGAACAGAAACTTGACCGACCTGCAATGTACGCTTATGAACCGGGTTCAGTTTTCAAAATATTTACAGTCGGCATTCTTCACAACGAACGAAAAATTTCTCCAAATGATTTGTACCTTTGCGATGGAGCTTACGAAAAAAAACTTGCAAGCGGCGAAACAATCAGAATAAAATGTCTTGATCATCATGGGCTTATAACACCAATGGAAGCAATAAAATATTCCTGCAACGATGTTCTTGGGCAAATCAGCGATAAAATTGGTGAAGATGATTTTATTTATAAAATTCGTCAGCTTGGTTTTGGGCAAAAAACTGGAATTGAAGTTTCTAGCGAGACAACAGGTTATGTAAAAGATACGGACAGCAAAACATGGTCGGCACGTTCAAAACCTACAATTGCAATCGGTCAGGAAATAAGTGTTTCGGCACTTCAAATGGTTCAGGCGGCAACTGCAATTGCAAACGGCGGAATTCCTGTAAAACTCACGGCAATCCATAAAATTTCAAATCGAGACGGCTCTGTTTATTATGAACACAAGCCCGAATATAAAGAACGCGTTTTCAGCCCTTCTTCTGCTCAATACGTACTTGATTGTATGAAAACTACAGCAACAACAGGAACTGGTTCTCGTGCAAATATTGGTGGAGTTTCAATTGGTGTAAAAACAGGAACTGCGCAAATGGCAGATAAGGAACACGGCGGCTATAGTGATACAGATTTTATTTCAAACTGTATTGCAATCTTCCCGACCGAAAATCCAAAAATCATTCTTTATATTGTAATTGAAAAAGCAAAAGGTGAAACTTACGCTGGACGAATTGTTGCTCCTGTAATTGCAGAAGCGGCAGACACAATAATTGATTACATGGGAATGAGCCGAACAAATGCAGATTCTCTTGAACACACGGGAATAATCGTAATTCCTGACACAAAAAATATTGTAATTGGCGAAACTTTGCCTGATTTTACCGGAAAATCTAAAAAGGAACTGCTCAATCTTATAGAAAATTCGTCAACAAATATTAATCTTAAAATTGACGGCAGCGGATGGGTTGTAAATCAGGATCCACCAGCAGGAACACCAGTAACGGAGAACATGTTAGTTGAACTATATCTGGAATAAAAATATTGCCGCCTTTAAAAACAGATTTCCTCAACTTGCAGAACTTTACGCTGATTTTTTGAATGATGAACCAAATGCTGATTTTTGGACGGTTGAAACTGCACGCTCCGGAGATTTTACTGCAATCGAAAATGGAATTCGTCTTCATTCATCTTATAATCCACAAAGAGAAGCTCAACAGTCAATTGCAAACAGCGGCGCAAATGAAAAATCCGGCATAGTTTTTTATGGATTTGGACTCGGCTGGCATGTGGTTGAATGGGCGAAAGAATTTGGAAAAAGTAGCATTGATACAGGGGCGGCGGCGGGAACCAGAAAAAGCGAAGTTTATTCAGGGGCGGCGCTCTCCACAAAAAAGTTGATTTTGATTGAACCGGATCCCACTCATTTTTTTGCAGCATTGAAGTTTCTTGATTGGGAGTCTGTTTTTAAAATCCCGCAGCTTATAATTGCACTTTCCTGTCCGCCCGAACAGCTTCTTCCGCTATTGGAAAACACAACAAAAATCAACCTTGGAAATGAAGGCGTTTCTGATTTGCATTTTTTTGCAGTTCCCGCTTTTATGAACCACGCAAAACCGTATTTTGATTCCATAATAGAACTTGTAGCACGAAATAAACGCAAAAATGAAATTAACGCTGCAACCTTAAAAAAATTTGGAAAACTTTGGACAAATAACAGCCTTAAAAACTTAGAAAAGATGGCCGAATTAGACGGGATTGAAGCATTTAAAGGAATGGCTGGCTTTGTAAAAAATCAGTTTCAGGAGCCAGGTGCGTCTGAGACATCCGTAACATTCTCGCTTCCATTTTTGATTCTTGGAGCAGGACCTTCTTTAGCCGATATACTTCCTCACTTAAAAGAACTTCAAAAACGATTCGTGACCGTCTGCGTGGAAACTGCACTGCCTACACTTTTGCGGCACAAAATCCAACCCGACTTTATAATTCTGACCGACCCGCAATTTTGGGCATACAAACACATTGCTGGAACCAGCGCCCCAGAATCTATACTAATCACAGAAATTTCAGTTTACCCTGATGTTTTCCGCTACGATTGCAAAAAAATCATACTTTGTTCAAGCCAGTTTACAGTGGGACAATATTTTGAAAAAAAACTTGGAATAGAAATTGGCAATTTAGGAACTGGAGGTTCAGTTGCATCGGCTGCATGGAATTTTGCTGAATATTGTGGTGCAAAAGAGATTTTTACCGCCGGTTTAGATTTAGGTTTTCCAAAAAATCAGACGCACATAAAAGGAAGCAGCGCGGAACAGACCTTCCATACAATTGCAAACAAACTTTCCACAGTAGACAAACTTACTGCAGCAACTTTATTCAGCGCAGGCACAGAATGGCAAAAAGATTTCGCCGGAACCCCAATTCTTACCGACACCCGAATGAAAATGTTCGCCTGGTGGTTTGAAAGCCGGATTGCCGCCTGCCCTCATGTAAAAACGTACACACTTTGTTCGCAAAGTCTTGCAATTCCCGAGATTACGCCTGTAAATGTAGAAAACGCTCTTTGCCACCCAGAAATTGCAGAAGAAAAAAAGATATTCCTGGAATGTTCAAAAAAAACTGAACACTTTGAAAAAAGATTCGCCGCCGAGTACAATGCGTTTAAAAAAGACAAAACAGAGTTTTTGAACGAGTTCCCTTGGATGAAGGAATTTGTATAAAACTGCTTACACTCTATGCATCGCTGGCGTGGGTCGTTAGCTCGTACATCAAATGTTAATTTGTTCCACCCACGCCTCAAGTTTTCCTGCGGAAAACTTGTTACACTCGGTGCATAGCTAACGCAGCCCGTCAGTCCTTACTTCAACGTCAATTGGTTCTAGCTGCGTTTGCAGTTTTGCAAGTGCAAAACTGCTTAAACCCTATGCATGGCTAACGCAGCCCGTCAGTCCTTACTTCAACGACAATGGGTTCCGGCTGCGTTTGCAGTTTTGCAAGTGCAAAACTGCCTTACACGCGGTGCATTGCAGAGAAGACCTTCTCATTCATTATATTAATTTCTACGCCCATGGATTCGGCTTTTTTGTTCATGTCGGTGCGGAGCTGGTCTATGCTGATGTCAGCATTTGAAAGATCTACCATCATCATCATAACGAAATTGCCCGAAAGAATTGTCTGAGTAATGTCTGCAATGTTAATTTTATGGTCGCTCAAATACTGCGAAACGCCCGCAATAATTCCTACTTTATCTGATCCAACAACTGTTATAATAGCGTTCATAATGTGCTTTATCCTCCTGATAAAAAGCCATTAAACAAGTTTGTCAAGGCTTTAAGCGTAGCGTGCCTTGACGAACTTGTATATACCAACCAATATTCTAAATAGATTTCTTTCTATCTGTATCGGCTACATTAAAAATTATTCCCCAAGGTAGCAGCAATAACTGCCTTAATTGTATGCATTCGGTTTTCGGCTTCGTCAAAAACTACTGACTGTTTGCTTTCAAAAACATCGTCGGTAACTTCCATTGCAGTAAGTCCGAATTTTTCACCAATTTCCTTACCGATTTTTGTGTTCAAATCATGGAATGAAGGCAAATCATGCATAAAAATTGCAGTCGGTTTTGCAAGAGACATTACTTCTTTGTTTACCTGGTACGGTTTTAAATCAGCAATTCGTTCAGCCCAAATTTCATCAGGCTCGCCCATACTAACCCAAACATCAGTGTAAATAATATCAGCACCAGAAGCAGCCTTTTTTACATCAGTTTCTAAAGTTACAGAACCGCCGCTTTCCTTTTGCCAAGTTTCACATTCTTTTAGCAAAGCTGCATTCGGGAAATATTTTTCTGGCGCACACAAAGTAAGATTCAATCCAAGTTTTGAACAAACGATTGCAAGAGAATTTCCTATGTTATAACGTGCATCACCAAAATATACGAGTTTGAGTCCTTTTAATTTTCCAAAATGTTCGCGGATTGTAAGCATATCGGCAAGCATCTGTGTAGGGTGATATTCATTTGTAAGACCGTTCCAGACAACAACGCCCGAATACTTAGCCAAATCTTCTACAAGAGTCTGTTCATAACCGCGGTACTCAATTCCATCAAACATGCGCCCAAGAACACGCGCTGTATCGGCAATACTTTCTTTTTTACCAATCTGACTGCCTTCTGCAAGATAAGTCGTACAAATTCCCAAATCATGAGCGGCAACTTCAAAAGCACAACGAGTACGGGTGCTGGTCTTTTCAAAAATAAGGGCAATATTTTTTCCCCGGTGAATATCAACAGGAATTCCCCTCTTCTTTTTTGCCTTTAAATCAGCTGCCAAATCAAGCAAACCAATAATTTCTTCCGCCGAAAAATCCTTTAAAGTTAAAAAATTGCGTCCTTTAAGATCCATAGCGCACCCCTTTTTTTAATGTAGGAAAACTTATTTTAGCAAATAGACATGCGACTGGCAATACTTCAAAAATGCAATACATCCTTCCATAATATCATCGTAGGTCTGGTCAAAGTTTCCGGTGTACCATGGGTCAGCAATATCACGAGTTTTTCCAGCAAAAGACAGAAGCCTTACAATTTTACGTTCTGGATCTGGTGACCAGCATCTATTCATATAGAAGATATTTTCATCGTCCATTGCAACTAAAAAATCGTATTTATCGTAATCTGAATGTGTAATCTGGCGGGCGGCACGGCGTTCAAAAGGAATTCCCATTTCTCTAAGTTTTGTGCGGGTTCCATAATGAATATCGTTGCCAATTTCTTCACGGCTTGTTGCAGCAGATTCAATCAAAAAATTTGATTCAAGGCCGGCGCGGCGAACAAGTTCTTTCATTACAAATTCGGCCATTGGTGAACGACAAATATTTCCGTGGCAGACAAATAAAATTTTAATCATAAAAACTCCGTGCTTTTTCAAAAAAATCCAAAATTAATATGCGGATTATACTTTGTTCAGAACTTAGATTCAACAACCGACAAAATAATTCCAGGTGGCCGCAAATTCAGTCAAAATTGTAAATTCTCACCCATCTTCACGCACTTATAAAAAAGTGATAATATAGAAAAACATTTTCATTATTAGACGGCCGGAATGGCCTTACACAGGAGGGTACAAAATGGTACCAGTATTAATTAAAGATTTGCTGTCAACTAAACCAGAAGGTCAGAAAGTTACAGTATGTGGTTGGGTTCGCACAGTTCGCGACTCAAAGGGTCTTGTTTTTATTCAAGTGAACGATGGAAGCTGTTTTGCTAATATCCAGCTCACTTTTGACCGCAATAATCCTTCTAATAATGCAAATGTAAATGAAATTGAAACTGAACTCAAAAGACTTAACACAGGCGCAAGTCTTCGTGCAGAAGGTGTTCTTATTGAATCTCCTGCAAGCGGACAGGCAGTAGAAGTTACTTTGGAAAGCCTTAAATGTCTTGGTGAAGCAAAACCAGAAGAATATCCATTGCAGAAAAACAAAATGTCTATGGAATATCTTCGCGACAATGCTCACTTGCGTGCAAGAACAAACACTTTCGGTGCTGTTTACCGTATGCGTAACCAGATGGCTTTTGCAGTTCATTCATTCTTCCAGGAAAGAGGATTCCAGTACATCAACGCTCCGGAAATTACCTGTTCTGACTGTGAAGGTGCTGGAGAAATGTTCCAGGTAACAACTTTGAGTCTTGAAAAGATTGCAGAAATGGGTGTAAAAGCTGGCGCTGGTGGAATGAAAATTGAAGA
>JAILCM010000039.1 GCA_024680155.1 Treponema sp. | reverse complement strand
GTGTAAGCCGTAAAAAAATGTTCCGCATCATAAATAACTTCACGGTCATTTTTACAAAGATACTCACATGAATCCTTAATCATCAAAAGATTTTCTTCCAGCGTTGTATGAAGAATTTCGGTAACATGAAGCGGCCAGGATTTCCCAAAAATAACGACAGTCCCTGTTCCAGCCGCAAGCAGACTCTGCAAGTTAGAATCTTCCGCACAAGAAATTTCTTTACGGCGCGTAGAACCAAAAGCACAAATCCGCGCATTTTTTAGAGGAACCTTCTTAAGCTCCTGAAAAAACTCCATATCCTTAGGATTACTTCCAGGATTTCCCGCTTCTATATAAGATACACCAAGCTCATCAAGCGCCTGACAAATGCGGATTTTATCCTGAACCGAATAACTAATTCCTTCCCCCTGGCATCCATCGCGCAAAGTGGAATCAAGAATTTCAATTTTCTTCATATTATAATGATATATTTTAAAGCCGAGAATTTCAACTTTTTTATTTTTTTGGAGCAACCCGATTTTTAGCAAATGAATCAAAACCGCTCCGAATGTCCGCTAATTGGTAAACCGCGAACTACAGGGGTCGGCGACTAACCGCGCCTCCGTGTAGGAGAGTTCAAATAAAATCCTGCGTCTTTTATTTGAACTCTCCTACACCTCGCTTCGCTCGCCTTCCGTATGCGGGCTACATGCAAACGTTTTTTTAGAAAAATATCCTCGTTTTTAGCAGGACAACACCTAAAAACTTATAGAGATTTGTACAATTTTGTTTTTAACGAAAACCTCTGATTTCTGCAAAAGATAGCTTTTATAGGGCGACCTAATAATTTGTATGTTTTAGCTTAAAACTCCTATACAACATGTAGTGATTTGTAAGAATTTTTTGTTATATTCTCCATCTTACAAAATTTTATGACCATTTTTCCCTTCCAAATTCGTTCGAAAAAAAAGAAGGATTTTTTCAAATGAAAAAAATCGTTGGAATTATTGGAGCGTCTTTGCTTGCTTCAAGCATTTTTGCAGTAGATTTCTCAGCAGGTGTACGCCTGGAAGGAGATCTTTTTAATTATTCTGGTGGTAAGCTTCAGATCACAGATAAAGGTGATGACAAGGCTTTGACAGGTGCATGGTCAATCTGGTTCAAACCTCTTGATATACTCAAGATTACAGTTGGTGGTCATGACTTGGCTCTCAACCAGGAACACATCGGATGGTGTAACTCAGAAACTCACCTTGAAACAACAGGTTATGCTTTGAACCTCAATGTTGCAGGATTCACGACAGATATCATTCTTAACTCTGGAAACGGAAACGCT
Organism: Treponema sp.; assembly: GCA_024680155.1. GTDB lineage: Bacteria > Spirochaetota > Spirochaetia > Treponematales > Treponemataceae > Treponema_D. The sequence goes on along the minus strand of JAILCM010000039.1, from coordinate 1,237 downwards.
TTCCTTACAGCTAATGGAACAGCTGATCCTACTGTAAAAGAAATTGCTGCTGTATTCGGATACGGTCTTGATTTCGGTACAATCAACGCATTCTTCGATGCTGCTGATACATTTAAAGCATTCAGATTTGCTGCTGATTACAATGCAAAAGGTCTTCCTGTAAACCTCTTTGTAAACGCTATCGGTTACTACGCTGCTGAAGAATTCAAAGCAATCCGTGGTGAAGCTGACGTTTCTACAAACTTCGGTTCAATTGGTTGGGAACTCTTCCTTGCTGGTGGATACAACCTCAAATCTATGGCTGATGTAAACAACAACTTCGGTGGTTCAGAAAGCTGGCACGTAGGTTGGTGTTCAGATGCTGAAAAAGCATTCCTTGGTGTTTATACAAAATTCAACATTCCTGTAGCAGGATTTGGTTTCTATGTTGAAATTAAAGATTCTAACGTTCTTGCTGACAACTTCGCTATAAACATTAAACCTGGATTCACAAAGAGTGTTGGTGCTTGTGCACTTGAACTTGCTCTCAGCGCAGACATCTCTACAAACAAGGACGATGCTAACACAAACAAAGTTATAATCGGTGTTCCTGTAAACTTCAAGGTTAACTTCTAATCTTAAAAAATTTGAATAAAAGAGGATATATAAAATGAAAAAAACATTTGTAATCAGTGCTCTTTTAGCACTTGCTATGACATTCGTTAGCTGTATTGATGGAATGCCAGCAGACCCTAATGCTCCTGAAACTCCTGCTGCAGAAACAGTAAAAACCCTCACTTTTACCGATAAATATGGAAAAGTAATTTGGGATATCAAAGATGGTTGGACAGAATTTACAATTGAATTTGCAGAAGTTCCATCAAAAGTTCATTTCTGTGTAGAAGGAGACGAAACAAGTTCTGCAAACCAGAGATGGGGTGATATGTACTATTCAGGAGAAATTACAGAAACATCAAAAACTGTTGTATTTTCAGATGCATTAGATGCAATTAAAGCTAAAAATCATGGAGATACAAAAGTAACAAAAATCTGTTTAGCAGCATGTAATGATGCAACTGCAACAGCTAAAATTAAATCTGTAAAAGCAAAAAAAGCTGATGGCACTACAGAAGATGCTGGTGATCCAACATTCGAAAATGCAGCTCTTGAATAATAAATAATATATTTGTTATTCCAATCCGCTGGAACCTTATGGTTCTGGCGGATTTTTTTTACGTACCAACCTAGCCCGGATTGT
>JAILCM010000115.1 GCA_024680155.1 Treponema sp. | reverse complement strand
CTTACGCGTCAATTTCGGCGGCAAGGTGATGAACAATAAAATCTTTACGTTCTGCAGTATTTTTTCCCATGTAGAATTTCAAAACTTCAGGAACATTTTTCAAAGTCTGAATTGTTACCGGAGTAAGATGCATTCCCTTATCTTCGCTTTCGCCTTCTTTTCTTGGGAAAATAAACTGTCCGAATTCAGAAGGGTTAATTTCTCCTAATCCTTTGAATCGTGTTACTTCGGCACTTGCTCCAAGCTTTTTAATTTCTTTATCGCGGCTTTCTTCGCTGTAACAGTAAACAGTTTTAGATTTATTTCGCACACGGAAAAGCGGAGTTTCCAGAATATAAATGTGCCCTGTAAGAACAAGTTCTTCAAAGAAAAGAAGAAAGTATGTCATTACAAGATTTCTAATATGGTAACCATCGTTATCGGCATCGGTTGCAATAATAATCTTGTCGTAACGCAAACCTTCAATATCCTTTTGAATTCCAAGACTGAACGTAAGATTTTTAAGCTCCTCGTTATCAAAAAGTGCTGATTTTTTGCATCCGTACATATTTTCCGGTTTTCCGCGCAAACTGAATATTGCCTGGTAAGAAACATCGCGGCTTCCAACCATAGAACCAGTAGCCGAATCTCCCTCGGTAATAAAAATCATCGAATTTGCACCTTTTGGGCCATCCTGTAAATGGTAGCGGCAATCCTTAAGTTTTGGAATCTTGAGCATTACAGATTTAGAAGCTTCTTTTATCTGCTTGTCGGTAACATTGTCAATTTCAGCACGTGCTTTCTGATTCTTGATGATTTTTTCTTCCAAAGCACCCGCGATATCAGGATTATGCCTAAGCCAGTCATCAACTGCAATCTGAACTTCTTTTATAATTGGAGCACGAATTTCTACGTTTCCAAGTTTATTTTTTGTCTGTGATGTAAACATTGGATTATCAAGCCCGATTTTTAGAGCAACATACAATCCGCTTGTAACATCTTTTACATCATATTCCTTTTTAAAGAATTCGTTTACACCTTTTGTAAAACCATCCAAAAATGCAGTTACATGAGTTCCGCCATCTTCCGTACTTTGACCGTTTACAAATGAATAAACATATTTATCAAGACTTGCTCCGTGAGTAAGAACAAACTGCAAATTTTCACCCTGATAGTTGAACAATTTGTAAAGGCTCTTATCAACACCGCCCATTTCGTTCATCAACAAATCTTGAATTCCGTTTTCGCTTACATATTCTTTTCCGTTGCATTTAAGCAAAAGTCCAGGATTCAAATAAGCATAATTCCAGAGACGTTTTTCGATATATTCCATATTAAAAGAATATTTTCCAAAAAGTTCAGGATCCGGCTCAAATTCAAGGTAGGTTCCGTTTTGTACTCCAGGTTTTGCGTTTCCAGTTTTTCCATCAGTTTTTTCACCACGCTTAAATTCTACAACAGCCATTTTTCCATCGCGAATTGAAGCTGCTCTAAAATATACAGAAAGCGCATTAGTTGCTTTAATACCAACACCGTTCATACCAATTGCCTGTTTGAATACGTTGTTGTTGTATTTTGCACCAGTATTTACGTTACTTACACAATCTTCAAGTTTTCCAAGCGGAATTCCACGACCATAGTCACGGATTTTTACACGGTTATCTTTAATTTCAATGTCGATTTTTTTACCAAAGCCCTGTGAAAATTCATCTACAGAGTTATCAACACCTTCTTTAAATAGAATATAAATACCGTCATTTTCGTTTGAACCGTCGCCAAGAGAACCAATGTACATTCCAGGACGAAGACGAATATGTTCAAGGCCTTCCAAATGCTGAATTGAATCTTCGTCATAAACAGCAGAAGCAGGAACAGTTGCTGGGGATTTTGCGACAGTTTTTGCTGGAGCCGGGGATTTTGTTGCAGTTGCAGCCGTTTTTGTTATATTTGTTTTTTCAGTTGTAGTTGCCACCTTAGTAGTACCAGCAGTTTTTGCTGGAGTTGATTTTGCAGACGCAGGAGTTTTTACTGTAGTTGCAGTTGTTTTTGCTGCTTTTACCGCTGAAGTTGCGGTCGTTTTTTTTGCAGCCGTCGTTGTTTTAGTTGCCGCAGTTTTTTTAGTTACATTTTCTGATTTAGTAGATTCTTTTGCCATTTTTTCCACACCCAATTTTTAGTATAGTATAAATTCCACTTATCCGCAAGACAACTATTTGAATTATTGACAAATTGAATCTTATACTCAAATTATTCGTGCAGGCGAAGACTTATTTTAAATGTTATTCCCATTTTGAATAATCATAGTCTTCATAGTGTGTGTGGTAATCCTGACTGTTTTTAGATTTTTTAAAACTAAAATTTTCTCCTACCCTACAGCTTACATCACGCCGGCAAATTGGAATACACCAGGTAATCAAATCATTAGGAGTTACATATTCCCGGATTTTTTTACAATATTTTTTTGAACTATAAAATGGATTATACCAGCATTTTACATCACCAAATGTGGTCAATTCATCAATCATAACTTCGCCTTTTGTTCTTATAATAAAATGGCGGGCAGTTATTTTTGCCATTGCACTACCAAGACTCCACCCCCAAATTACAACTTTGTAGTCAGGATGTTCTTGAATTAACTGACAGAATTCATCAATTGGAGCATTTTGAGCAGATTTATAAATTTTTGCATAACCATAACTTGTCCATACAATTCGACGGTCAAGTTTTAACGGACACGGCCAGAAGAGATAGTTATTATGCCAGTCTTCATCGCTATCAGATTCTTCATATTGAATGATAATTTCTTTTTTTTCATCATTAAGAATTACGATATAATCCAAATCTTCACCAATTACTTTATAATCACGAGTCCTTTTTATTGTATAAAACTTTTTTTGTTCATCAGACATATTTGCAGTATTTGTGTCATATTCTTCCGGGCTTATATTAAGTATTGAATATTGAAAATCAGAAATTGTAAAATCTTCATCAGGTAATTCAATTTTTGTACTTGCACAAGAAACAAATACAAATCCTGCCAAAATAAAAAACAAAAAACTTAGCTTTCTTAAATGATTTAAAAACAAATTCTTCATATCTATAGTATTTTACCACAAAAAAAGACTGCCCGAAAAGGAGAAAACAGGCAGCCTTAGAAAAATATATTGGAGGATTATGAAAAAACTAGGTGTAATCACCGCGTCTAAATACACTTAATTAACCATAATTCAGAAAAAAGGTTACAAAATCATAACAAAAAAAATACTTTACTATGCAGATTTTTTATTTTGTTGTAAAATAGAACTATGGCAACAACATCAAATTTAAGTTCGATTATAAGATTTTATGCAGAAAAACAGAATTCACCCTTCATCGATTTTAAGGAATTTTGCGCTTATATAAAAAAATATGCTGAACATCACGTAGAAGAACAGGCTGAACTTGTAAAATATCTTGGGGATCCAAGTTCTACAGTAAGTGCAGAACTCCAGGGATTGGAAGAAAAACATATTGCAGCAGTAATGACTGTTTCAAACAAAAAAATGATTCTTTCAATCACTTTCTTTTCTGCAAAATATGCAAATCAGTATAAGGAACTTTTACAAAACGAAACAATTCCATTCCCAGTTATAACAGATTTGCCTAAAAAGTTTCCGCTTGCTGTATTGCCAAAAAAAGCTGCATCAGAATACATCACAGAACTTATAGAAAAAGACAACACAAAATCTCAACTTTTATATTCGCTTGAATTTATTCGTGAATTGCCATCACTTATTTTACCGGCATGTGTTCCTGCAAAAGTTTTGATAGAAGCTTCTCAGAAAAAAATCATCAAGGTAATGAAAAAAGAAGAGTATCATGATTACTTCTTAAAAAAATTACGCCAGACAAATCCAACAAAAGAAATCACAATTAAAAATTTCTTCTCTCACTTTATTGATAAGAGTGAATTTGATTACATGGATATTACCGACGGCGATGATTATTATTTGTGGAACCAGCTTTGCTATTATATCCGTCAGGATTTTGAAAAAATTCAGGACCGCACTGTAGAAGATACAAACGTTCTGCAGGCAATTCAAATTACCGAAGTTTACAGTACATATTTAAAACAGAAATTTCAGGCAAACAAAAAACGAGAAGATGCTCTTAAAGAACTTCAGAGTCAGCTTGCAAAACCGCCGTATTTTTATTCACAACCACAGATTCTTAAATTTCAGGATCAGAGCGGAAGACTTTTGTACGGCCAATATTCCGAAAAAGATTTGCACGATACAATTCAAAACCTTACAACAAGCGGCGGAAAAAATGAACTTCCTGCTTTGCTTGCTTTTACAGTTGCGTCGGGCACAAAATATTTTATTTACAAAACAAAAGTTATTCAGCTTACAGTAAAACTTTGTAACGAAGCACATGATGCAGTTGAAACGACACTGGTAGAGCGCTGGTACAACGCAATGATTGAATACGAAAAACTTCCGGAAATGACTTCTCCAGAAGCGTTTGAACAGTGCCTTAGAGATGAAGTTGAAACTCAATCTCCAGTTTTACATGCAATTCTTAACGCAAAATTTTTAACAGCACTTGCACTTGAAAAAGAAGATGACGAAACAGCACAGGGTGTTCAGCTTTTTTCAAATGGCGATTTACTTCCATATACAGAGCTTCTTATGCTTGATTATAAATCAATTTATTCAAAGGCAAAAATCAGGCTTCCGTTAATTTATACAATTCCAATCATTTCGTGGATTGCGGCCCTTCTTCATAATAAAAAGAAAGACAAAAACAAAGGAAAAGCTCAAACTAAAAAATCGGTTTCGGAAATGCTTGATGAGGCTGAAGAAGAAGAAAAGAAAAAATCACAGAAAAAACTTTCAAAAACCGAAGCTCTTGCTGTTCAGGCAAAAGAACTTGCAAAAGACATTATTCCTGAAGGTTCATCACTTGACCGTGAATTGAACTTTTTGGTTAAACAATGGAACAAAATGCTTTCAAAAGATGCCTACATGAATCTTACCGAAGATGTAAACGCACTTATCCGCGATTACACCCGACGAGTTTGCCATTCACTTTCGGTTCAGTCTTTTACCCGCGAACGAGTTGAAAATCTTGCTGCGGCTCTTGTAAGAACACCAAACATGCAGCGCATTCACGAAGACAAAGCGCTTACAGAATACGTTGTTTTATACATGATTAAGCTGGTATCGAATTTTTCACGCGGATAATTCAGTGTCATTGTCGCACTTGATGCGACAATCTCTGGTAATGCTGATTTTTTAATGTTCCCCGCCAACGACAATCACTTCTTCAAAGCCGCACGACTTCATAGAAAGAGTGATTATCTTTTTTGCATATTCAGCTGCTTCTTCAAAAACGGCTTCTTTCTGCAAAATTGCATCTAACTGTTCCTGACGCGCGTTATCAACTTCGTTAAAAACTTCTTCAATTGTAAGCGGAACAAAAATACTGCGGTGCTCATCAAAAACACTTTGCGAAACAATATCATTTCCAAGAACTTCTGGAGCTGGAATTGTTATGCGAACAGATTTTCCGCGGTTGTAAACGTCATAATCTACCATAGACATATCTGCAATTCCAATTCTGATTATTCCGTTGTATTTTACAATTGCATAACTTGTAGAAATGCTCACAGATTTTTTAACGGTGACAATATCGCTGTAACGATACTTCATTGTAACAAGTTCCTGACAATAAGAAAGCTGTTCATCAACTAACATACGCCGGTTTTCAATATTTGGATGAGCAAATTTAAGATAGACAATAAAACCTGCAACTAAAAGCGCAATAACAAGAATAAGACAAAGGATGATTTTTATAAAAAGCGCTGTGTGTGAACGAGAACGAACTGGAGTCACATTTGCAGCATTTGCAGTATTTGTTGCATTTATACCGTCAGTTCCCGCCCCCTTCTTCCAAAATGCCTTTTTTGGCGCATCGGTGTTTTTCTTCAAATTCATACTATTATTATACCCCATTATTTATTTTTTGCTTGTTTTTTTGATACTATTTTTATATCTTAACATTAAATACAAAAAAGAAGAGAGGTTGGAATGGAAAACGAAAACACAAAAAAGAACGCAAAAAAGTTCTTTAAACCGTCCACTTTTGTTTGGCTGATTATTCTTGCATGTATTGTTGCAGCAGGATTTTCAAGTTTTTATACAGTCGATGAAACTGAACAGGCTGTAATCACCCGCTTTGGAAAATACACAAAGACTGTTGGAGCCGGACTTCATACAAAGCTGCCATTTGGAGTTGATAAAAATTTCAATGTGCCGGTAAAAATTGTCCAGACAGAACAGTTCGGTTTTAAAACAATCAAAGCTGGAAGAAACAACGAATACAAAAACAACATTTCTTCCGAATCAGAAATGCTTACAGGCGACTTAAACATTGTTGATGTTGAATGGATTATTCAGTACCGAATTGTTGATCCAAAACAGTGGCTCTTTGGTGTAAAAGAACGACAGCAGACAATCCGCGATATTTCACAGTCGGCAATCAATACTTTGGTTGGTGACCGCGCAATTCTTGCAGTAATGGGGTCTGAACGTTCAAATATTGAAAATCTTGCCCTCCAGATGATGAACGAAAATTTTACCCAGCTTGGACTTGGAATAAGTGTAAATGCGGTAAAACTTCAGAATATTGTTCCGCCTGCAGGAGTTCAGGATGCTTTTGAAGACGTAAATAAGGCAATTCAGGATATGAACCGCTTTATTAACGAAGGTAAGGAAGCCTACAACACAGAAATTCCAAAAGCACGCGGTGATGCAGACAAGGAACTTCAGGTTGCAGAAGGTTATGCCGCAGAACGTGTAAACAGAGCAAAAGGTGATGTTGCCCGATTCAATGCAGTTTACGAAGAATACCGAAAATCACCAAAAGTAACACGCGAACGACTTTATCTTGAAGCAATGGAAGAAATCTTTGAAAATCAGGAAAAACCGGTTCTTATCGACGGCAAACTTGAAAATATTCTTCCTTTAAAAAATCTTGGAGGTAACTAATATGGCTAAAATGTCAAAACCTTGGAAAAAATTCATAACCTGTTTAATCATAATTGTTGCCGCACTCATTATTTTTGCATGCACAGGACCCGTTTACATTTTAAATGAAGGCGAACAGGTGGTTGTTACTCGTCTTGGTAAAATTGTAGATGCTCACAAAGATGCAGGCCTTTATTTAAAAGTTCCATTCATCGATAAACTTACAAAATATCCAAAACTGGTACTTTCTCTTGACGGTGACCCACAGCGCATTCCAACAAAAGAAAATCAGTTTATTATTGTAGATACAACTGCACGCTGGAAAATTTCAGATCCTGCAAAATTCTACGAAAATTTTACAACTTTGGACAGCGCTTACAACAAACTTAGCGATATCATCGATTCTTCTACACGAACCGTTATTACACAAAACCGTTTGAGCGAAATTGTAAGAAGTTCAAACATCATCAACGAAACTAAAGAACAGGAAGAAGAAAACGAGGAAGCAAAAGAAATTGAAGGCCTTGTTTCTGCAACTTACGATAACGAACTTGTTTCTAAAGGACGTGGTGAACTCTGCAAACAGATGACAGCCGAAGCAAATAAACTTGTTCCGGAATACGGTGTTGAACTTCTTGATATTGTTCCTCGCCAGATTAAATATTCTGATGAACTTACAGAATCGGTTTACAGCAGAATGATTAAAGACCGAAATCAGGTTGCACAGGCTTACCGTTCACTTGGTCAGGGTAAAAAAACTGAATGGCTTGGTAAACTTGATAACGAAAAACGTACAATTGCTTCGGATGCATACCGCAAGGCAGAAGAGATAAAGGGTAATGCCGACGCTCAGGCTGCAAAAATTTATTCAGAAGCTTATAACCGCGATCCTGAATTCTACACTTTCTGGAAGAGTTTGGAATCTTATAAAAAAACACTCGCCGGTTCGGATGCAACTTACAGTACCAACATGGATTACTTTAAGTATCTTTATTCACCGGAAGGCAAACGCTAAAAAATAGTACAGTCATTGTCAGGATTGACCTGACAACCTTTTCTGGAGGCAGGCAGAATGGATTTGGTAACAATTGAAAACGGAGAGCTCAAACTTAATTCTTTAATGGACGAACTCAGTTTTGGCAAAACCAATTATGATTCAATCGTTACTGAAAAAGGTCTGCTTGCCAAAGGAAAAATAAACTGCAACAGTCAGATTTTTACAGCACTTGATTTTTCTGACTGGACTTTTTCTGATATTCAGGCTTTGGATGTTGATTATCAGGATAAAAGAAGCGTTTTTTACTGTGGAAAAGTGCCTTTTTTTAATTCCGCAGAAAATTCATCTACTAAAGTAAAATCACTTAACGAAATTTATTTAAAAGGCGAAAAAGCAAAAGCTTCAAAAGAAGAAAAATCAGAACTTTTTAATGCAGTCTTTTTAATAATTGCCCTTCTTACACAAGCCGCTCAAACCGATGTTGTAATTCCATTAAACGGAGCTGGCGGAACTTTTATTCAGGCAGAAGAAAAATCAGGAATTATTGAATTTACAGTTTTGTTTTTGCCGCCTGATTTATACAAATATTCTGCCCTAACTTTACCACAAAAAGAACGAGCTGCAATTTACGGCTGCTGGAAAAATGAAACTTTATACGATTTGCCAGCACTTTGTTTTACTCGTGCAGTTTTAGCTTACAAACTTTTTACACACAACTTTCCATTTCCAAAAACCGACATCACCGAACGCAATTCAGATATTATGGACAGAAAATTTCTTCCAATTGAATATGCAGTTGAAAATATAGATTCCGAACTTGCCGTTAAAATAAATAAGGCACTAAAACTTAATTCTAATGCAGTTACAGTTCCCGGAAAAAAACAGCGCGGAAAAGCTTCGGAAGATTTAACACCAGAAAAAACATTCCCTATTGAAAAATTGTACGCTACAAAAGAACTTTTCATGAATGCAAGCCCGGCCGGAAAATCTTTTACAGCACGCGCAGAAAATTATATAAAAATTCAAAACTCGAAAATTGAAACTAAACGAAAAATCCGACGTAATTCCGCCGCAATAATAGTTGCATCAGTTATAATTTTGATTTGCGGAATAATCACTACAAATACAATCAAAGGTCAGCTGTCAGAATGCACTACAATCGGGCTTACCTCTACACAAACAATAGAAGCATATTTTAAGTCTTTTAACAAACTGGATGTAACTACAATCGGAAATTTAATCCGAGGAAAATCTGCAAACGAAAAACTGGACGCATTAAGCAGAGTTTACGTTGTAAGCAAACAAAGAATTGCATATAACCGCGACAATGGAATTGCTTCACCAGAAAACTGGCTTTTGTATGTAACAGATTATTCTTTGGACGATAAATCTGGACTCTATGGAATTTCAAACCTGCTTATTGATGGAAAACCGTCTGATTTTGCAGTAGAAATTCCAATCCGCAAAAATAAACCGGCTCCAGTCACTCAGGAGAATGGAATAAATTTAAAAAATGGTGAAAAATCGGTTCATCAAACGGAATATTATCTTGTTCATTCGGAAGGTGAAGGCAACCAGATTTATGTAGAATACGTTACCACTGTGTTTACGCTTACATATAAAAAAGACCGCTGGCTTATTACAGACATTCAGAATAGGGTTGAGCCAGTAGAAATGAACAGCAGATTATTCAAAACTGAATATTTTAATACGCTACGCCAGAATGATAAGGATGTTTTAAAGGTTGTACAGATGCTTTCGCTCCGCTACCCGTGGCTCCCAACTCAAAATGTGCTTAAAGCCGAAAAAAAACGTATGGATTATAAAGCCGCGCATCCATTTGACGATTTACTATAGTCTTTTTATGACATTTTTTGGATTTTTGTCAATTGACATTGCGCAATTGATTGTATATTATTTTTATAATCACTTTTAACATTTTTAACAGAGGTTGATGATGGAATACAATGTTGAAAAACAACATGCAAAGGGCAAACTTCATGCAATTGAAAGAATTAACGCACTTTGCGACAAAGGTTCTTTTGTAGAAACCTATCAGGGAGTAAAACACAACTGTACAAGTTTTGGAATGGATAAAAAAGAAATTCCTTATGACGGTGTAATTACAGGTTTTGGAAAAATAAACGGACGCAAAGTTGCAGTCTATGCACAGGATTTTACAATTCAGGGTGGTTCTTTGGGCCACATGCATGGACGAAAAATTGCTGACCTTACAAAAATGGCAATTGATGCACGCTGTCCTGTAATTGGAATTAACGATTCGGGTGGAGCGCGTATTCAGGAAGGTGTAGAAGCTTTGGGCGGATACGGTAACGTATTTAATCAGAACGTTCGTGCTTCTGGTGCAATTCCACAGATTTCTATTATTGCGGGACCTTGTGCCGGCGGTGCTGTTTATTCACCTGGAATTACAGACTTTATTTTTACAGTTGATCAGGTAACACAGATGTTCATTACTGGTCCAAAGGTTGTAAAATCTGTAATGTTCATGGACATTTCTGCAGAAGATTTGGGTGGAGCTTCTATTCACGCTCAAAAGTCTGGAGTTTCACACTTCCGCTGCGAAAGTGAAAAAGCTTGCTACGAAGAAGTTCGCCGTCTTTTGGACTATATTCCACACTACTTTGGCGATAAAATTGAACCTTCTGCAAAATTCAAGTTTGACGAAAAGAAAGCTGCAAAAAAGATTAAGGAAATTTTGCCTGAAAATCCACGCCAGGGCTACGATGTTCGTGACGTAATCAATTGTGTAATTGATGAAGATTCTTTCTTAGAAATTATGAAGGAATTTGCCATTAACTGCGTTGTAGGCTTTGGTAAAATTGAAGGCCGCACAGTTGGTATTGTTGCAAATAATCCAAAAGGACTTGGTGGCGTTCTTGATTGTGATGCTTCTGACAAAATTGCACGCTTTATCCGCTACTGTGACAGCTTTGATATTCCACTTCTTACTTTTGTTGATGTTCCAGGCTTTATTCCAGGTCCACAGGAAGAACAGAAAGGTATTATCCGCCACGGTGCAAAAGTAATTTACGCTTACTCTGAAGCTACAGTTCCAAAATTGACTGTAATTTTGCGCAAGGCTTACGGTGGAGCTTATATTGCAATGTGTTCAAAACATCTTGGTGCTGACTTTGTGTACGCATGGCCAAAATCAGAAATTGCAGTTATGGGTGCAGAAGGAGCAATCGAGATTCTTTTTGCAAAAGAATTAAAAGATCCTGCAAAAGCACAGGAAGTTGCATTTGCTTCTGAAAAATATAAGAACGAAATTATGACTCCTTATATTGCGGCAGAACGCGGTTACATTACAGAAATCATTCAGCCGGAAGACACACGTAAGCGCATTGTTGCAAGCTTTGACTTCCTTGAAACAAAGATTTTTACAAACAAACCGCTTAAAAAGCACGGAAATATTCCACTCTAATAGTGACGTTGGTGTAGGTGTGGCATTCTGCTGCAACTAAAAGCGCAGACGAAAACACGCCACACTTGCAGTTTTGCATGAAAAACAGCTTTACATGTATTTTATGAATGCAGCCTGTACTGTAAAAGGTGCAGGCTGTTTTTTTATGTCTAAGCTGTGACCTTCGCGTGCAGCTGATTTTTTTTCAAGTTCAGTTTGTTCCGCCTGAAAAAGAGCCGTTTCACGCCTGTTTGAACCAAGCCACTCTTCACAGCAAGTGCAGTCTTTATAAACGACAATATTTTCTTCTTTTACACCACAGCGTTTCAGTACGTTTAGATTTGCCTTTTCCAAAGAAAGTCTGTACAACTTTCCGCCATCAGAACCGTTGTTCCAGTTAATTGCAAGCCCACGTCCTCCGCAGTAACATTTTCCGCCGTCTTCCAAAGGAGTTACGCAATCACTCCCAAAATTTGAAGCAAAATAATCTGCCCGTTCCTGATTTACAATGTAGCAGCAGTTTCGGATGTGGGGCCCAAGAATTACACAGAAGTTTTCGCCAACGTGTTCACCACCGCACACGCGTTCCCCCCTGCCACCGGCGTTTTCACCACCACTCGATTGCCCCATTCCGCAGCCATAAGTCTTAACTGCCAGCTTTATCGCGTCTTCTATTATCCCTGTCCCCTTCCAACCAGAATGTACAATTCCAAAAACTCCAGATTCAGGCTCATAAAGATAAATAGGCATACAATCCGCAACCGTAACAACCGGCATAAGGCTTTTATTTGTAGTAATTATTCCATCACCCTGCAAGCCGCTAGTTTGTCCGGCCTCTTTTACATCATAAACAAGGCGGGAATGAATAAGTTCAACGGGGACAGGGGTAATAGTGCGCGCAATCCCTTTCAAAAAAGCATCTCTGTTTAAATTCTGCTCATTCCACCTAAAACGCATGGAACCAGCAGAACGCACGGACATTCCGCAAAAAGGAGAATTTTCTAAAGGCTTTCCATCTTTAAAAAAATTAAACCGTAGAAATGGTTCATTAGTAAAAGTTGCAAAAATTTCGTTTATCATAAGTTTATTGCAGAATCAATTGGTTCTAGTTCCGAAAGATAATATACACATTTTCGCAGCAAATCACGAATTTCCAAAAGATTATCCCTAAACTGATGGTTGCCACGTCCTTTTATTGTGGAAAAATTCTGCAATCCTTCGTGAATACCATCTTTTGTTTCATCAAAAATTCCATGAAAAACGCCATTAATTTTTCTTACCGATTCACTAAAATCTTTCAGCGATTTTTTTACAGTTGCCTCAAATGAAGAAAGCAGAGAATCGATTTGATTTTGAATCTGGAAAGTACGTGCCTTTTGATTTGTAAATTCTTCAAACATCATACCATACTCTCCAGAAGGCGAAAGCTGGCTCATCAGTTTTTGAATTTCGCTATTTGCAATTATAAATTCATTCAAAGCTTCAGAATATTCAGTTCGATTATCATTACGAATAAAAATTCCTTCCATCATCAAATCACTCAAAGGTTGAGCAACATCATCAAATTTTTCGTTAACAAACCATCCCAAGAATCCGCCGGTAAGTTCCGGTTGAAACTGATTTTTTGACCACAAAGATGCCCACGGGCGGTCAGGAAGAAGAGGAAAATCAGTAAGTCCAAAATCATCGTGCAAATTCTGACCAAGAAAATGCTTTTTTCGTTCCTTAAGCCATTCCTGCCATCTAAGATCAATAATTTTCTTCCATCTTGCCTTAAATGAAGTAAACCAGCTTTCTGCCCCTTCAATATTTCCAGGAACCCACTCATAATCGTTGTTTACAATTTTTCCAATTTTAACAACAGGAACAGAAGAGGCAAAAGATTTTATTGCCGAAAAATGAGAACTAGCCTTTCCCATAAAATCTTTTACAGCACGTTCAATGTCAGCTTCGGTAGAACTTTTAGAAAGCCCCTTTCTCTGCGAAAAAAGGAACAAAGCTTCAACAACTTCATTCTGAACCATTACCATATTCGCAAAAACATCTGCAAGAATATTATAATCAGTCTGAGCATTCTTATATTGACTCGTGTATAAATCGCCAGAAACATTCGTAAATTGTGCCATAAAGTGAATAAATGGAATTTGTGAAAACTGTTCCAGCCAGCAAGAAGCCGTTACCGCAGAATAAATTCGATTGCGAACATCAGTCGACATATTTTTTAAGGCTTCATCCAGTTTTTTCATAAGACCATTGCGAACCTCGTTTGTAGGCTCTTCCATAAAAGAGAGATTAAACGGATCCACTTCCGAATTGATTTTTTCCGAAAGTTCGGGCGCAATAAAACTACTTAGAAAAACGTAAAAATCACCAGGATTTTCATTTACATACATAAAATACGGTCTAAAAAAATCCGCAGCAGCCTTTAAATCCTTTAAACGTTCAAAAAACAAATAATCCAGCGCATTAATCCGCAAATTTAACAATCCAGGAGAATTTCTGTTTATCCTTTTTGCAAGAGACGCAAGAATATCATCATTGTAAATTGACTCCTGACTCGCTTTAGAAAGAAACGATCGAAGCCAAATAAAAAAACGATAAATAAACGACTCGCCTTTAAGTTTAAGAGACAATCTAATTGATGTTTTATCCGGTTCTGCTTCTGGTTCCGGAATTTGTACACTATCAGGTGCCGACATATTAATTCTAGCAAGCATTGCCGTCCGCTCTTCCGAACTCAACCCTGCAACTAATCTATCAAAACCAGATTTTTTATCTATTTCAAAGTCTTCCATTTTTCTTTTTAAATTATCGGCAAGTTTTTAGAATTTTGTAAGAAAAGCAAAGAAAAAGATTGGCGCGACAATTCCGCATATTAATAGGACGGAGTTTTGCTTAACGTGTTTCCAATATACAATTGAGAGGGCAATGAACTTAACCGTTATTCGAAGTCGGGTCTAAGTAAGACAAAAAGTATTCGTTGAATACTTTTTCCCAATTTGTCATCTGCGGGAATCGACCCCGCCTTTCCTCGTAAGTCAACGCTACAAAACTCCTTTCGGAGTTTTTCTTAACGTGTTTCCAATATACAATTGAGAGGGCGATGAACTTAACCGTTATTCGAAGTCGGGTATAGCAGAAAATAAAAAGAACTCGCCAGTGACGAGTTCTTTTTATTTTTTTCCACGGTTCCTGCGGGAATCGAACCCGCCTTTCAGCCTTGAGAGGGCCGCGAACTAAACCGATATTCGAAGGAACCATTTATTTTAGGCGGGTTCGATTCCCTATACAAACAAAGGCATTTTCCCGCTACACATAAAAAAAAGCTGAACCATTCCTGATTCAGCTTTAGTTCCCCAAGGAGGATTCGAACCCCCACAGTCAGAACCAGAATCTGAAGTGCTACCATTACACAATCGGGGAATAAATAAGTGAGTATTAATATATAGTTTTTAACGTTTTACGTCAATACTCACTTTGCTAATTTTACTAAATTTTTGCAAAAATATAAACTTATTTAGAAGCTTTTTTTGTAGTTGTTTTTTTAGCGGCTGGCTTTTTATCTGCAGCTGATTTTGGAGCAGGCTTTTTTGCGGCCTTAGCTGCTTTTGGAACAGTTGTATCAACTACAGAGTTATCATCATTTGCAAGTTCAGAACGAACATATTTATCAGCTTTCCAGTCGTTAATCCAAGTTTTTCCATCCAAAAGATAGCGGAACTGATATTCCTTATTTGTTTCAAGCTGTTTTTTTACAGAGAAAGAACCATCTGGATCTTTTTTCATTGGAATAGAAGTTTCATCCCAACTGTTAAATTCTCCTACAAGGTATACTTTTTCAGCTCCAGCTGCGGCATTCACATTTACATTAAAAACTACTGTACATTTTTTTCCATCACTAGAAAACGTTTTTTTCAAAGACATAATATTCCTCCATGCATTAAGCATAAATTATAACACAATTTTACATTGAATTACGGTTCTGTGCAAGTTTTAGCTAAAATTAATCTAAAATTCAAAATCTCGCTATTTTTAAGATTTTTTCCAAACTTTCTGCTATAATCACTTTATGAATCTTTTATCTGTAAACAATCTTGCAAGAATCGGACGCGAAAAACCACTTTTTACTCAAGTTACATTTGGACTTCAGGAAGGCGAAAAAGCCGCATTAATCGGACGTAACGGAACAGGAAAATCAACTCTTTTAAATACAATTGCAGGAGTTCTTACCCCAGACGAAGGCACTGTTGTTTTTAATAAAGAAGCAGGCGTTTCATTTTTACCGCAGAATCCTCTTTACAATGCCGACGACACAATCCGTAATCACATTTTCAAAAGCGAATCTCCAAAACTTAAAATCATAAACGAATACCTCGATATTTGCGAAAAACTTTCATCCGGCAAAAATGTCCAGGCCGCCTACGATAAAATCCTTCTCGAAATGGACAAGTTTGACCTTTGGAATTACGAATCACAGATTTCTTCAATTCTTACAACGCTTGGAATTACAGACATGGAACGCAAAATGGGCACACTCTCCGGCGGAATGATAAAAAAAGTTGCCCTAGCCCAGGTTCTTGTTGAAGATACAAAAATCCTTCTTCTCGATGAACCAACAAACCATCTGGATATAACAACAATCGCATGGCTTCAAAATTATCTTCACGATACAAAACGCTCAGTTCTTATGGTTACCCACGACCGCTGGTTTTTAGATGCCGTCTGTACAAATATTTACGAACTTGCACGCGGAAAAATCAAACTTTACCAG
Organism: Treponema sp.; assembly: GCA_024680155.1. Lineage (GTDB taxonomy): Bacteria > Spirochaetota > Spirochaetia > Treponematales > Treponemataceae > Treponema_D. The sequence continues at coordinate 5,728 of JAILCM010000115.1, read as the reverse complement.
GGAAATTACAGCGAATATCTTGCAAAAAAAGAAACCGAAGCCGAAATTGAAGCCAACACCGAACGCCGCATAGAATCTGTTCTCCGTTTTGAACGCGACTGGCTTTTGCGGGGTCCCTGCGCACGTGGAACAAAAGCAAAGGCCCGAATCCAGCGCGACATGCAGCTTATAAACCGCGAAAAATTTGCCGCCGACAAAGGCTTTACTTTTGAAGTTAAGGGCAAGCGTCTTGGTGGTAAGGTGCTGGAGTTGCACAATATAAGCAAGAAATTTGAAATCCCGATAATCAAAGATTTTTCCTACAAATTCACCAAAGGCCAGAAAATCGGAATCTTTGGCGATAACGGAAGCGGTAAATCTACCCTGCTCAATATTATCACAGGCAAACTTGAACCAGACAGCGGAAACGTAGAAGTTGGCTTAAACACACAGTTTGGCTACTACACGCAAAATCCTGTTTTTAAGGACACAAATCTTACAGTTCTTGAATATATAAAAGAAACCGCCGAACACATGACCTTAAACGACGGCAAAAAAGAAGTAAGTGCAACAAAGTTTTTGGAAGAATTCGGTTTTGAAGGTAAAATCCAGCATTCGCCGGTAAGCACACTTTCGGGAGGAGAGCGAAAAAAGCTCTTTTTAGTACGACTTCTTTTGGAAAATCCAAACTTCTTGATTTTGGACGAACCGACCAACGACTTTGACATTTTTACAATGAACATTCTTGAGCAGTTCCTCATCAATTATGAAGGCTGCCTTCTTTTAGTAAGCCACGACCGCTATTTTATGGACAAAACCGTAGATTCCCTTTTTATTCTGGAAGAAGACGGCGGCATTTCTGGCTTTGTAGGCAAATGCAGTGAATACATTGAATTCCGCGAAGAACAGCGTAAACTTCAAAAAGCCGCTGAAAAAGCTTCCGACGCGAACAACACACAATCTGCAAACCAGAATAACGACTTGGCAAGCACCACCCCGCCTGCAAAAAAGAAAAAACTTTCCTTTAAAGAACAAAAGGAATTTGACCAGCTTAATGATCAAATTCCTTTGCTTGAAAAAGAGCAATCCGAACTTGAACCGCTCATGTCTTCATCCGATTTTGCAACCGTACAAAAAGCAAGCACCCGCTACAACGAAATTGCAGCCCAGCTTGAACAAATGTACGCCCGCTGGGAAGAACTAAGCGAATACGCGTAATGCGGGCCACAAGTTGCTTTATACAAAATCAACAAATACTGCTTACATCGGCAGAAATTCCGCTTTTTCAATTTTGACAGGCTATTCGCACTCATTTTGCTGTTCTGAAGATAAAAACCGCATTCATATAAAAATTTTTATTGGGTAATAATTTCTTCTGGAATAAAATCTCTGTATTCGCCAATTTTTAAATCCGCTGGAAGCTCAAAATCACCAATTTTAATACGCTTTAATTCAATAACTTCATTTCCAACTGCACGAAACATTCTCCGAACCTGATGAAACTTTCCTTCCTTTATTTTTACATGGCAACGATTTGTAGAAAGGAACTCAATTTCAGCCGGAGCGGCAAGCTGTTCACTAAATTTTTTTTCGGCTGGAAGAAGAAGGCCTTTTTTAAATAATGCAACGTAATTGGGCTGTGTAAGTGATTGCCGGATCAAGCCCGACGATGACACAGTTTCATCCAACGGAACTTCATCTCTTAGCACAACTTCGTACGTTTTTTCTATATGATTTTCTGAGCGGGTAAGATAATTTGAAAAATATCCGTCTGTAGTAAAAAGAAGAAGTCCGCTCGTATCACAATCCAAACGGCCAATTGTATGAATCTTTTTTCCACGTGGAAGCTGCATCAAACTATGCAAACTTGGGCTAAGCAGTTCGTAAACAGTTTTATGCGAATCAGACACATACGAACACACATAGCCCACAGGCTTATTCATTGCAATATAAATGCCGGAAGAAAAATCATGCTCACAATTCATAAAACAAAGAGAAAGCTGAATCTGAAAAAACGCGGACTAGAACAAATTTCCGTAAACTGGTTCAAAAACGTCATAAACATTCTTAGTAGCTTCTTTAAATTCTTCCAAGTCAGGATACGTAATAATCATTCCAACTTTTTTTAATTCGTCAATATAATCTTCGGTCTGTTTTTTTACAAGTTTTCGGTCAAGATTTTGAGCCAACTTAGCTGCTTCTTTTATAATAGCCTGATACTCTTCAGAAAAACTGTCCCACAATTCTTTTCTAATTGTAAGCGGCATTGCATCATAACTATGATTTGTAATTGCAAGATAAGTTTGAACTTCGTACAATTTGTTATTATAAATTACCGGAATAGGATTTTCCTGAGCACTAAAAAGACCATTTCTAAGAGCATCCTTTAATTCTGCAAAAGGATAGCTTTTTGGTATGGTTTTTAGAGAATACATTGTTTCCATTACAATCTGATTTTGAGAAGTTCTGATAACAAGGTCTTTCATATCGGCAACTTTATTTACAGGCCCAACATTTTTTGAAGTTGTAACACAGCGGAAACCGTTATCAAAATAACCAAGAACAACCATATTGTAAGATTCAAATGCTTTATTTATTTTCTGATTTTCTTCGCTATCAAAAAATGCCCATGCTTCTTCAAAATCACTAAAAAGGAACGGCATTGCAGAATAACCGGCTGGAGTTACGTAGCTTGCATAATTTCCTGCAGAAGAAATTGTCATATCAACTGTATTTTCTATTACAGAAGTAATAAGTTCCGCATCTGAACCAAGTTTTCCTTCGGGATACAATGTAACGCGAATATGCCCACCGGTTCCTTCTTCTACGCAAGTTTTAAACAAAGCGGCCGCTTCTGCACGAGGATCCTGCATATTTGTAGAAAATCCAAGTTTAATTTCGTAATCCGTAATTACAGCAGCTTTTTTACTGGCAGAAGAACTACTTTTTTTTGCGTCATTATTTTTTTTAGAACAGGCGCTCATAGAAAAAATAACTGAACAACAAACTAAAACAGCTGCAAATCCATTAAAAATTTTTCGAATCTTAACCATACTTCACCTCTTCCCCATTCTTCATTTTATCTGAATATATTACATTTCCGTCTTTTCCGTGACGTTTAACGTAATATAAAGCATTATCTGCACAACGGAACAAATCATTAAAATTTGTTGCATGCTGTGGCCACAAAGCAATTCCGACACTTGCCGAAATTCTTACAGAAGCAACATCGTTATTATAGTATTCCTGGAGCGATTCGTTTAAGGTTGCCGCTTTATCCATAATAATTTTTGCCACAACATTCTCGTTCATACTTTCAAGCCGCATAAACACACAAAATTCATCGCCGCCAATTCGCCCAATAATATCCTTTTGAGAAAAAATAAGCGAGATTTTTTGTGCCGCATCTCTAATTGCAATATCGCCCATTGAATGACCAAGCGTATCATTTGTAGTTTTAAAATTATCCAAATCAATTACAAACAAAGCTCCACTTATGCCTTCTTCGTAAGATGCAATTGAACGCGAAACTTTTTTCTGGAAAAAACTCTTGTTCATAAGCCCCGAAAGCATGTCGGTTTCTGCAATATAGCGTAGTTCCTGTTCATGCAAAACCTGTGCATTTACGTTTGTAAAGTTTCCTACAAATTTTTCTATTTTTTTTGAAATGCTGTCTTTTACCGTAGTTCCGCTAAGCTTAAACCAGCGATATTCGCCATCAGCACATTTAAAACGTAATTCCGACGAAAAAGTATCCTCATTATCAGTAAAGAAATCCTGAATAGAAGCCATTACGGTTTTATCTTCTTCATGGATGTTTACATACAACGCACGCAGAGCAAGCAAATCAATAGGATTTTTAATTTTACCAAGCACATATTCATAATTACCAGAAAATTTAATTTTTTGGCTGCGTAAATCATATTCAAAAACACAAGAACGATTCTGCTCGTTTGCAATTGCAAATTTTTCAACATCACTAAGGGCATCGGCAGCTTCTTTCTGGAACTTATAGAACATTATTCCATTAACAACAACAACAAGCATAAGAATTGCAATAAGTGAATAAGTTGAAATAGAAATTGAACGCTGCATATCGGCAACATAAGATGACTTAACATAAGAAAAAACATACCAGTCATTTACGCCAACAGGAGTATAATAAACAAGTTCACTGGCGTCCTGAGTTTTTTTTGTAAAAAAGCCCGATACATTTTTTTCCATATCTGAGCGAATTTTTTCTACAAAACTGTCATCATCTTTTTGAAATTCCGAAATGCTTACAAAAATATTCTGATTTGCATAAGCCGAATTTTTATTGCTGACGATAATTTGCCCTTCTTTTGAAGCAATTTCTGAATGTCCTTTTCCATTAAATGATGTAACCGAAAACAAACTATCCAAAATTGAATAAGAAAAAGTTCCTGTAATTACACCAACCGGCTGATTATTCTGAATAATTGGAACTGCAAGAACCAGAACATCTTCGCCATCTTCGTCTGTAATGATATTTTTTGAAATTCGCGGTTTTCCGGTTTTTATTGCGCTTCTAAAATATTCAGCAAGATAAATATTACCCGAAGTTGAACCGTGATAATTTACAGTCATTCCTTCTTTATTTGCAACGGCAATTCGTTTGAATTCGCCAATTCCTCTTGTAGACATGATTGTTTTTTTGATAAGTGAATAATCGGTCATATCGATGTCTGAAAAATAACGGCACTGTGATTCAAGCATTGAAAGCTGGTCGTTCAATTTAACTTCAAAGGTTCGGGCATAGAATTCTGCAGTTTCTTTTAACGATTGAGTTGAAGCATCTTTTACAATATCTCTAACGGCGAGATTGGATTTTATAAACGCTACCAAAACCAAAAGTAAAAGCAAAACGAGACCAGAAATTCGGATGATGTTAAAATGGCTTAGAACCTTGTTCATTTACACATAAATTCTAAAATGAGTTCCAGTAGATGTCAAAAAAAATTTGGATTTACTATGCAAAATTACCGCCTTGATTTTAGAAACAAATTTAGACAAATGGACGGTAAATATTTTTTGCGGTAAATTGATTCTAGTAGCCCAATTCCTCGCCCACAAGAATCACTTTTATTCTGTCTGGTACACGGCTCATTCTTGTTACAACAAACTGACAGCAGATTGAGTCACCAAAACATTCGCCGCATTTTCCGGTAGTTGCACATGGAGTTTTGCAGTTTAAGCGTACACAGTTTGGCGGAGTTGCAATGTTTCTTACGCGACGGATTCCGTCTTCTACGTTTGAAACAACTTTATTCATTCCGGCAACAATAATTACAGATTCCGGACCATATATAAGGAAGCTTACGCGGTTTCCACGACCATCGATATTTACAAGTTCGCCGTCCAAAGTGATTGCATTGGTACTCATTAAAAATGCGTCGGCATTTACAAGTTTTGCTTTACATTCTTTAAGTTCTTCGGGAGTTTTGTAGTTTTCGCGGATAATCAGTTCGTGACCGGCAGCTTTTACAGCATCTTTAAATCCGTTTTCATCAAGCGTCATTGAACCGCCGTAACCGACAGTTTTTTTAGAAGGAATGCCTTCGCCTGTTTGTGCCAAAAGTTCCGTCAATTTTTTCTTTGCATCTTCTACAGTTTCACAATAAAAGCCCTGCATTTTACGTTTTGTAAGATTTTTGATTATAGTTTCTGCCTGATTTTTGTAAGAAAGTTGTTTTGGGCTTGCCATTTTCTGTTTTCCTCCGGATTTTTT